>JAAFJU010000054.1 GCA_013298165.1 Synechococcales cyanobacterium bin31.maxbin.ball.101
AGCTTCGATCGGAAGCTTCCTCAACGTCGTGATCTATCGGTTGCCTGCGGGACTCTCGCTCTCCCATCCGCCGTCCCGATGTCCTCACTGTCTAACGCCCTTACGAAAGCGGGAGAATGTGCCGATTTTAGGTTGGTTTATGCTCAAGGGCAAATGTGCCCATTGCAGTGCGCCCATTTCGTTTCGCTATCCGTTGGTGGAAGCGATCGTGATGCTGTTGTTTTTGGCAACTTATTTGTTTTATGGCTTTTCGTTGCAGACGATCGGCTATTGGATTTTTATTAGCTATTTGTTGGCATTGGCTTTAATTGATTTAGATACCTTGACATTATCCAATCGCTTAATGCAGTCAGGATTGGTGTTGGGGTTGGCCTTTCAGACGGCGATCGCAGCGGGGACAGGTTCGCTGTCTACGACGGTGATGGGCTTTTTGTTGGCGGTGGTTTCGACGGTGTTGGGGCTTTGGTTATTGGATCTCGTGACATGGATCGGGCGGCTGTGTTTTGGGCCGAATGCTATGGGGGGCGGAGATGCGAAATTGTTTGCGATGATCGGGGCTTGGTTGGGTTGGAAGTTGATGTTGATGGCGGGCTTTTTGGCTTGTCTGTCGGGATCGATTTTTGGGTTGGCGGCGATCGCTTTGAAGATTTTAAAACGAGGAAACCCAATGCCCTTTGGTCCATTTTTGGCGTTGGGGGCAATTTTGGCGGTGTTTTATGGGGAGTTTTTGGTGACGGGCTATTGGATGTTGATGGGGAAACTGTATGGGAACTAGGGTGGTGTTCGGGTTTCTGGTACCATGGGAAGCTGCAACGATCGCATATTCCCTAATCTAGAATTCCTAGTCTTATACAATGGCAAAATTTCAGCGTCCCGACGGCATCGCGCCCCATGGTGGCGAACTTATCAACCGCATTGCAACCCCGGACCAAAAGGCAGAGTTTCTAAGTAAAGCAGATTCGCTTCCGGCTGTTGCCCTTGATGAGCGCGCCCTGTCCGACCTCCATATGATCGCGATCGGTGGCTTCAGCCCTCTGACCGGATTCATGGGGCAAGCCGATTATGATGGCGTTGTCGTCGAGATGCATTTGACCAGTGGCTTACCTTGGTCCATTCCCATCACCCTATCCGTCACCGAAGCCGTCGCCGAGCCACTGCAAATTGGGCAGCATGTTCGGTTGAATGACGCCGAAGGTCGTTTTGTTGGCGTGTTGCAACTGACGGAAAAGTATACCTACGACAAGAAAAAAGAAGCCATCAACGTCTACCGCACCGAAGATGACAAGCATCCCGGCGTAGCCGTGGTCTATAACCAAGGCAACATCAATCTCGCGGGTCCGATTTGGTTGCTCGATCGCGAAGCCCATCCCCTCTTCCCCGACTATCAAATCGATCCCGCAGCCTCCCGCGCCGCCTTTAAAGAAAAAGGCTGGAAAACGATCGTCGGCTTCCAAACTCGCAACCCCGTCCACCGCGCCCACGAATACATTCAAAAATGTGCCATGGAAATCGTGGACGGTCTCTTCTTGCATCCACTCGTGGGCGCAACCAAAGAAGATGACATTTCCGCTGAGATTCGGATGCGGTGTTATGAAATCTTGATTGACAATTACTATCCAAAGGATCGCGTGATTTTGGGAATTAACCCATCCGCCATGCGTTACGCAGGTCCTCGGGAAGCCATTTTCCATGCCTTGATTCGGAAAAACTATGGTTGCACGCACTTTATTGTGGGTCGTGACCATGCAGGTGTGGGCGATTACTACGGCACGTTTGACGCACAGCATATTTTTGATGAATTTGATCCGGCGGCGATCGGCATCATTCCGCTTAAATACGAACACGCCTTCTACTGCAAAGTGACCAATACCATGGCCACGATTAAAACCAGTCCAAGTACTCCGGATCAACGGGTTCATCTATCTGGAACCAAGGTTCGGGAAATGTTACGCAATGGCGAACTTCCACCCCCCGAGTTCTCGCGTCCATTGGTGGCGGCTGAGTTGGCGAAGGCGATGAAGGTTAAATAACACCTGACGAGCAGCCCCCCGACCCCCAATTCTGGGGGAGCCGGATTCAAGAATTGTTCTCAAAATCCCCCAGAATTGGGGGATTTAGGGGGCGGTTCGCCAGAGGGTATTGTTGTGGGCCGATCGGTCTAAGACAATCGACTCAAGACAAAATCACAGAGATTCTCTAACGACTCTCGGGACTCTGACGCTGGAAGTCCGTTCAAATGCTCGATCGCACTTTTCGCATGGAACTTCGCCAACTCCCGTGACCGTTCAATGCCTTGGCTCTGCTCCACGATCGACAACGCCTGCGCCAGGTCGCCCTCCTCTGAAAATTCCCGTTCAATCAAGGTTTTCAAGTAGGGCTGCTCCTCGATCGCAAACAACACCGGAGCCGTCAAGTTCCCACTCTTCAAATCAGAACCCGCAGGCTTACCTAAAGTTTCCATGGATCCGGTGAAGTCCAAAATATCGTCTACAATTTGGAACGCCAGACCCCAATGACGACCATAGTGGTACAGCGCCGTCGCCTCCTCTGAGTTCCAATCACTCAAAATCGCCGCAGCCTTTGCACTATTCGCCACCAAGGATGCCGTCTTGTAGTAGCTCTTTTGCAGGTAAGCCTCTAACGTAATATCCGTATCAAAACAGTTCAACCCCTGCTGAATCTCGCCTTCAGCAAAGTCTTTAATCACCTCAGACAGCAGCTTAACCACTTCCAGACTGTCCAAATTCGCCAAATACCAAGACGACTGCGCGAACAAAAAGTCCCCCGCCAACACCGCCACTCGATTTCCAAAGCCTGCATGAACCGTCGGAACCCCGCGCCGCAACTCAGATTCATCCACAACATCGTCATGGACCAGACTCGCCGTATGGATCATTTCGGTAATTTCAGCCAGCCGACGATGGCGCTGCGTCAGGTCGCCTTTTGGCATTGTCGCGCGTGCTACCAATAGCACGATCGCCGGACGCACCCGCTTTCCCCCCGCACCAAACAATCGCTCAGCGGCTAAATAGAGAATCGGATGTTTCGCCCCGATTAACTGCTTGAGATTTTCTGTCATGGCGGACAGATCGGCATCGACAGGCGAAAAGAGGGACATAACTGAAGTCATGGTGCGAACCGGATGAGGATAAAGGTTAAGAAACTTTACAGGTTCTTCAATTATTCTAAGCGATGGCGATCGTCCTTGGACCATTCCTTGCGGATCTTCCTAAAAAAATCTAAAGTTCCAGAATTCTCTTCAGGGAAGTCACCCAATCCTAAATCCCCTGTGATAGTCTATATGTAAGGCTTTCAAAAACTCTAAATCTGTACCTGAACCACAAGGCATGTGAGTCTCCCAGAGATATTTATTCTGGGAAAACTTGAAAAAGCGCCTCGTGAGTTTTAGGCTAGTGCGTTTTGATTTGTGGTAACTCTCGGGTGCTCAGATCTTAATTTAGCGAGTCAAGGTACTGGAATAAGGTCCGTGCAGGTTGATGTTGTTCTGTGCAGGAGTCTCACTGGTGGTGATTTTTCACTGTTTGGGAGAGGGTTGCGCTTGGCGATCGGCTGTGGGATTGCCGCTTCAAGGTGATTAATTTCTAGGATAGCTGACGAATTCTGGGTTTTAGCGCTCATGCTTGGCTCTATATTTCCTCACACCATCTTGGGGGTTACTTTTAGATACTCATTCTCAAGTCTGCTCAACCTAAAAATTGTTTTTTGAGAAGAGTCGGGTCTGGTTACGTCGGTGAGGAAGTGGGTTCTTTTGCTTACCCGGCAAAGTCTTTAGAAGAGTGTTGTGAGAATCGGGAAACTGCCTGAGTTTCTTGAATTTTTAATAGCACTCAAGCGGAGTCTTTCATGTGGAAAGCGCGAACGTTCACAGTTCTGCGTTGTTTTCCTTCGAGTTTGGATGAGGTTTGCTATGTTTTATCAGGAGATGCCCGTCATGATTCCTGTCCTAGCGACAGGGTATCTGGTTTTGGTGTATGGACTGTTGGAGTTGGTTCAACGGCGGCGGATTTGAAGGATTTTGTCTTCTCAAATCGGCTCAAATTGTAAGGTCAATAACAGATGATAATTGGTTTAAATCAGGGTCGCAATCAGCGGCAAATTGTCCGACTCGGATGAGATGCTCGATCGCGACCCTGATTTTGTTTGCCTAAGGCTTGATCTTGCCTTCCTTGATCAATGCCTGATAAATATAGGAGGCCGCATCGGCACGGGTCGCCACTTTTTTGGGTTCTAGTTGGCTGACGTTGGGTAGGACAATTCCGGCTTCAACGGCACTACTGATTTTGGGGATGGCCCACTTCGGGATATCCTCAGCGTCACTATATTTAGAGAGGGATTGAATCGGGTCGCTCTGGGGTTTGAGATTGAGTCCCGTGGCGATCGCGCTGAGCATTTCCAGACGTGGAATCGATTGGTCGGGTCTAAATTCACGGTTGGGGTAGCCGTTCATAAATCCGGTGCGGGTGGCCTCTTCGATCGCAGGCATCATGGGACTCCCGCTCTTGATATCCGTGAACGTCATCGCCTCCTTAATCCGAGGCTTTTCAAATGCCTTCTGCACCATGGCCGCAAACTGTCCCCGATTAATGGGTTGGTTGGGCTTGTAGGTGCCATCTTCAAAACCGCCAATGACACCGCGACTGGACAGCGCTAGGATCGCAGGCTTTGCCCAAAAGTCATCGGGCACATCGCTAAAGTTTTTGGGCTTGCCGGGTTGTTCGACGGTGCCCGGAGTGGGTTCGGTGGCCTTGGTGGCGATCGCAGCCGGAGCTATAGAAGGTTTTGCGATCGGAGCAGCGGCTGGAACCTGAGCTTTGGGGGCTTCCGGTTTATTACTTTGTGCTGGAACCGTTTCCGCGTTGTCTGAAGCCTCCGCAGGTCGGCGTTTTTCCTCTGTCGGGGCAGTCGGTGCGGCAGCCGGAGCAGTCGCGGGTTTTGCCTCTGGCTTTCCATCGGGAACGGAAGCGACTCCATTGGCCGGATTGTTACCATTGGCCGATCGGGAACTGTCCGCACTCATAAAGGGAGTCCCACCCGTACCCAATGCGCCTAAATTAACGGGCGAAGTCTTCTGACCCAGCGTCCAGAACAAAATGGTGCCAATTCCAGTAAAAGCCAAAAATAAAGCAATGAGTTCATCAGAAGAGAGCTTTTTACGCCGGGGAGACTCCTGGCCTGGGGTCGTCTCGATCGGGGAGTCGTCTCGATTAAAATCACTCATAAAATTTTTTATCCCAAGAATTCCAACAAAGGGTGAACACATCCTAGTAGAAATACTAATGTGATTTTTTGATTAAGGTCAGATTTTTTCAAGAAATGTAAGAAATTTGACATAAATCCACCTTTCTCAGGGGGTCCCCCTGTTAACTTCTCAGCAATGCGGGGAACCCCTAAGGATTGAGGTTATATTTATGAAGAAAACTTTTTATACCGTTTGAGCGTCCCTGCCCTCTTACGCCCCGCCCTCTTACGACCTCTCTTACGACCTAATTGATATGAGCCTAAGTCCCATGAGTCCCAGTTCTCACCCGATTATTTCTTACCCCAATCGGACCATTCTCCGAGCGGAAAGAGCCGTGCGGTGCGCCCCTTTTCATCTACAAACCTACGAAGCCATGGTGCAAAGTAGCGTGAGTTTGCAAGCCTTATCGGGACGAGCAGGTGTGGAAAATGGCTATACCAAGTGGCCCATTACGGAACTAATCGCTGATGTGGAATTGATGTGGATGATTGAGGTGGGGCTTTTGCGTCGGGAAGTTGATGGTCAAGGGTTGACGGATAGTTTTCGGGTAACGCCGTTAGGTCGTCTGCTGATCGATCGGTGGCAAGGTCGAGGTCGAGTGGACTTCAAGGCCACTTGGCGCGATCGGCTTTACAATTCCCTGACCCGTTGGATCAGGCTTCCGTTCTAACGCACCTCAAGATCAGTTGCTCAATTTTGCTCAATAGTGTTCTATCCCCGGAGATTTTTAGATGAAAGCAGTCATGGTCGTTGGAACCACCTCCCACGCAGGTAAGTCATTGATTACTGCTGCCCTTTGCCGAATTTTGGCAAGGCGCGGATGGCGGGTCTCTCCGTTTAAGGGACAAAATATGGCCCTTAATTCTTATGTGACGGCGGGGGGCGGGGAAATTGGCCATGCGCAGGCGGTCCAAGCTTGGGCGGCGGGGACTCAGCCTTGGGTGGAAATGAATCCCATTTTGCTGAAGCCTCAAGGAGATATGACGTCCCAGGTGGTCTTGAAAGGGAAAGTCGTGGGTCGGGTGAGTGCGTCTGACTATTACGATCAGTTTTTTGAGGTGGGTTGGCAGGCGATCGAAGAGTCTCTGCGCCGTCTTGCGGAAGAGTTTGACATGATCGTCTGTGAAGGCGCGGGCAGTCCAGCGGAGATCAATCTCAAACATCGCGATCTGACCAACATGCGGGTGGCGAAGTATTTGAACGCACCGACAGTCTTGGTAGCAGATATCGATCGGGGTGGTGTATTCGCTCACATCATCGGAACGTTAGAGCTGTTAGATCCCGATGAACGAGCATTGATCAAAGGGTTTGTCATTAATAAGTTTCGGGGTCAGAGAGAACTGTTGCAGTCGGGGATCGATTGGTTAGAGGAACGGACGGGAATTCCGGTGATCGGGGTGATTCCTTGGTTGGAGGAGGCATTTCCGGCGGAGGATTCGTTAAGTCTGTTCGATCGGCGTCAAAGCAACACTAAAAATGACCTAAATCTCACAGTCCTGCGATTACCTCGGATTTCCAATTTCACCGACTTTGACCCGTTAGAATCTGAAGCTTCTGTGACATTGCAGTATTTAGGTTTAAAGGGGACGTTAGGGCATCCGGATGCGGTGATTATCCCTGGCTCCAAAACCACCATTCCTGATCTGATTGCAATGCACAAGTCTGGCATGGTGGAACAACTTCAGGAATACGTTGCCGCAGGGGGCACGGTCATGGGGATTTGTGGGGGCTATCAAATGATGGGTCGGGTTTTGGCTGATCCAGAGGGAGTCGAAGGCCAAGAAGGTCGATTCCCTGGTCTAAAGCTGCTCCCGCTCAAGACGGTGATTGCAGGTCAAAAGGTGGCTCGTCAACGCACTGTCACCTCTTGTTTTCCCCAAGAGGGTCTCCCGGTGACGGGCTATGAAATTCATCAGGGGCGCACTCGGATCATTGAGGACTGTGAGAGTGAAGTGCAGTCTTTGTTCGACGATGCCAATTTGGGCTTGGTGGATAACACCCAGTCGATTTGGGGCACCTACCTCCATGGTGTGTTTGATAATGGTCCTTGGAGACGGGCATGGCTGAACCGTCTAAGAATGCAGCGCGGACTCCGATCGCTCCCCACAGGCGTTCCCAATTACCGTGAGCAACGGGAAGTTTTACTCGACCAGCTTGCCAATGCCGTGGAACCTCATATCAATCTTGCGCCGCTATTGGGTTAAGCGGATTGACAGATAGCCCCGCACAAATCATGCGCTTAGGATTTGTGCGGCGGTTAGGGGAATCATATCAACTGCAATAACGCCTCACGGGACAGGCTCATAATCGATCGTGCCCGTTCCGTGGGGTCCAAGGTGAGGAGTTGTGGAATCACCGCTTCAAGTTCTAAGTCGATCGCCCCAAACTTGGCAGTGAGCATTCCAGTGATGCTGGCGCGATCGGCCTCCTCTCGTCCTTCCTCTCGTCCTTCCTCTCGTCCTTCTTGTTTGGTTGTATTACGCCACTCTTCATAGATCAGATCGATATTCGACAGGATTTCGCGATCATCTTTGCTAATTTTGGTTTGGCTTTTAATCATAATCTGGAGTTTGGTAAATTTCTCTAGAGCAAACGTTTTGAGGGGTTGTTCCGGTAATTGTAGCAATTCTTCGAACGCTTGGGTCTGAACAGCACCTCGACCCAACATCCGCAACAATAATGTCTCTGGAATAACGGGCAATTGGTGAACCACCACAAACCCCATGCGTAACGTCTTTCCAAAAAAGAAGAACCCTTTCCCCCACTTCGGATGAGGCTTTACGTCACACCCTTCAATCGCCGTCTTTGACGCCGTTGGAACAATCATCCACAGGTGAGGCTTATCAATAGCGCGAAGTTTACGTTTTTCCCGTCGGGCCGTCCGCTTGAGTTCACCCCGGACTTTACACAGCTTTTCAAAACAGGCGAACAGGTCATCTTCAGAAATTGGATTACGAAATGCCTCTAGCAACGCTGGTGTCATTGCCATTTTCCCAAGTAATCCCAATTCATCAATCGGCTGATGCGATTTCGGGATAAACCAAACATCAACTTGCTGAGGCTCTCCCGATGGAAGTTCAAAACTAATTTCAACTTCCTGTCCGAAGGGCGACAACATCCCCTTGAGATACAGCTTCGAAAACTCATCGTGGGGCTTCTTAGTCATTGCCAAAAACAGTAGTTTAGAGTAAGGGTGACTGAAAGGATCTCAATCAAAGCCTCACGCCATCAGCAGTTCCTTTGCATAATCCGAAACCAAGGCTTCCGTATCACGGGTCATGGTACTGAGAACGGCTTTTGCTTCACTCGAATTCGGGAAATAGGCCAAGGCTTGCGCCACGCGATAGCGAATTTGGGAGTCGGGGTCTTGGGCAAAGGGTTGCAGCAGCGCGATCGCCCGATCGTCCCGCAGTTCACCTAAGGCTCCGATCGCGGACACCACTAATAACTCAGTTCCCGAATTAATCGCACTATCCAAAAGCTCGATCGCACGCGGATCACCCAGTTCACCCAAGGTCGCCACAATGCTCATCTGGACAATCCAGTGGGGCGTCGAAACGTAGAGCTGCTGAAGTTCTGGAAAGGCTTCGACCAAATGCAAAGCCCCTACACAGTCTGCCGCCGCTGCCTGAACATCCGCCTCCGCATCTCGCATTCCCACCCGCAGCAGTTCCAAAGTCTTCGCGGGGTTTTCTTGGCCGAGGCTAGAAAGCTGCGACATCGCGGCATAGCGCACCCGCACGTTGGAATCCTGCACCATCGGGACGATCATTTCATAGGCAACAGCCCGATCGAGTTCTCGCAATTGATTGACCCCGCGCAGACGATCGCCGAAGTCAGCAGAATGGAGCAAGGTTTGGACGGACTCAGCAGTGATACTCATGATTAATAAACGGCCTAATAAACTCATTTTCGTAACGTCTATTTTCCCACAGAGCGGCCACCACCGTCTCAGCCTAGCCCATGGCTTGCGACAGAAACGCCTGTAATACCGCCAGATTCACCTGCATGAAGTATTGTTGCCGAAACCGTTCCCGCCGCAGCGATCGGCCCCAGTCCATTGCCGCCTGGGTCAAAACCTCGGGGTGAGGGGCTTCGAGGGTGGGTCGAGATACGGTTAGTCCATTGCGCCCAACCCGAATTACAAATCCCAATTCCTTCAACAGGTCTAGGCCGATTTGCAGCGTGGGGGCACTGATGGAGAGACGATCGCACCATTGCTGCGGGGAGATCGGGGTTTTGACTCGTGCTAGGTATTTTGCCATACCGAGGAAGGTTGCGAAGTCGCTTTCAGGGGGTAATCGATAATCTAGGACTAGGCTTTGTTGCATCAAAACCGATCGGCGGTAGGCGAGTTTTAGCGATGTCCAATCGCTTGGACAAGTGGTGAGGTGGATTGAGTTTGGAAGAGGAGACGTGGGAAGATGACGACGATCGATGATGGGATGGAGATTACTAGATGAAACAGGTTGTGAATCGGGAGAGGAATTGCTAAACCATTGGATTAATCTAACTTCATAGCGTTTACGAGCAACGTTATTTTCTAGTTGAACGATCGCATCACAATCGCCCTTTGGCAGGTCATCTTGCGTGTGTCCCCACCAATGGCCCTCAATATTTGCAACGCCATCACGATCGTAGAGTTTGAATTCAGCACAACGGTAAATCACAGGCTGGTGGCGCTGATCTTTGATTTTTCCCGTGAACACTTGATCAAATCGAACAGATTTCAAAAGCAATCGAGGAATGGGATTGCCTAATCCACAGGGTTCGATCGATCGTAAGGCTTTGAACAGCGTTTCACCGAGTTCTGCCACCGTGACGCAGAGATCAAAGGGTTGTGTCGTCTGAGTAACCATTGCCGATCGCAGTCTTAACTGATGCTGAATTACTTGGGTAAAAATTTCTAGGTTTTCGATCGGCAAGCTGATCTTCAATGCATTGGGATGGCCGATCGTTTGGTCTAATAAATGGGTTTGAGATTGCAATACTGAATATAAATCCAAGTCTGATCGGCCCACACCAATTGCCATGCCAGATTGTTCAGTACTCAATAAAAACGTGGTCTTTTGAAACTGTTCTGCGATCGCGTGAGCCACAGTCGGCAATGCCTTAATACTCCACTGCGAACTGCTTAAAACGATCGCCTCACCGATCGACAAATCCAAGCCTCGAATCATCTGCAACGCCTGGTCCAGGACTTCCTGATGCAAGGCCAGCAGCCGAACATGAGCTAGCTCTGCCTGATCTGCAAGCCTTGGATCGGAACCAATCAGTAACGCCAAACAATCTCTCGGTTGAACTTGAGTAAAGGCCCGAATGCGCGCGCCCAATCCTGAATTAAAATCCGTCGCCCGATCGCCCCGATCGCGACAATGTTTGAGCAATCGAGTTGTTCCAGGACGGGTTGCCGTTTCAGGTTTGGATTGGGTTTGCAAAACGGGAATGCTAATTTGAAATAAATATCGCGCATCTCCTGTAAATTCCACCCAATCCGACAACATCCCGATCGCCACGAAATCCAATAATGATTCTGTTTCGCCGCCTAGGGCTTCCACGAGTTTGTAGCCGATCGCCACACTGGGCAAGGTTGCCAAGGGATGAGTACGATCCAACTGTCGAGAATTCAATTGAGCATAAACATTGATTTTCTCCGGTCTATGGCAATCCAGACTGATAATATCAATTCCGATCGTCTTGGCGTAGTCCAGTTCTACGGCACATCGGCTCCCAAGATCACAGGTCAGCAGTAACGTGATTCCTTGGGATTTCAGCTTATCTAATACTGCGATCGATAAAACCAAATCATCAGAATCGGCAATCCGAACGCGATCGTCCATCAATTTCGACAAGGCTTCCCATAGCAATGCGATCGTCGCAATCCCATCCGGCGTTCCATCGGGCCAGAGGGCGATCGATTCTTGATTAGCGATCGCCTGTTGAATGCGTTGCACCGATCGTTCCATGGGCAAACCAAAGGCCGATGCAGGCGTCGGAACATAGTGTGAAGCATCCAGAAACCCCGGCAGCAACGCTAAATCTCGCAGTTCTCGCTGCCACAATAATGCAGCGAGATAGGGATTCGGGGAAAGCTGGGCGATCGTCTGTGTAAACGCTAACGGGATTTCGCTAGGTGACATGCTTTACCCCAACAAATTAAGCTGCCCACCCGCAGGTGGCTCAAACCCCAAATGCTTCCAGGCGGCAGCGGTGGCCATTCGACCGCGTGGGGTGCGGGTCAAATAGCCAATCTGCATCAAATAGGGTTCATACACTTCTTCAATGGTCTGAGCATCTTCCCCGGTAGAAGCGGCCATGGTTTCCAATCCTACGGGTCCACCATTAAAGCGCTCAATCATCACACTCAACATCCGTCGATCGGTCCAATCCAATCCACAGGGATCAACATTAAACAATTCCAACGCTTCAGAGGCGATCGATTGATTGATCGTGCCATCTTCTTTGACCTGTGAAAAGTCTCGAACCCGCTTCAGCAGGCGGTTTGCAATTCGAGGTGTGCCACGGGCGCGGCGGGCAATTTCTTCGGCTCCCGTATGGTCGATCGGCGTATCTAGTAGGGCCGCTGTGCGCAATACAATCTGCGTTAATTCATCCAATTCATAAAAGCGCAACCGCTGAATTAAGCCAAACCGATCGCGCAATGGCGAACTCAAGGCTCCCACTTTTGTCGTGGCTCCGACCATGGTGAACTTGGGTAAAGGGAGCGATCGGGTCCGGGCGCTTTGGCCTTTGCCGATCGTAATTTCCACCCGAAAGTCTTCCATCGCCGGATACAAAATTTCCTCCGTCACCCGAGGCAAACGATGAATTTCGTCAATAAACAACACATCGCCCTCCTGCAAATTCATCAATAGCCCGACAATATCCCGAGGCCGCTCCAACGAAGGCGCACTGCTAATCTTACAATTCACGCCCATTTCACTGGCTAGGATCAGCGACATGGTAGTTTTTCCCAGTCCTGGTGGCCCGTAGAGCAAGAGATGATCCATGGATTCACCCCGTGCCTTTGCGGCTCGAATGGCAATGTCTAACACGTCTTTAAGATCTTTTTGACCGACGTATTCTTTAATGCTTTGAGGCCGAATTTTTTCTTCTTGTTTTTGCGTTTCTTCGGCACTCCGATCGCCCTTCAGGAGTTCATTCTCTGTGGGCGTCGGCAGTTCGAGTGCTTTCTCTGCTTTCTGAGTCGTGCCTCTTCTGCCTTTCTGCGGGGCGATCGGAAGCTCTGCCTGCACATCACTCAAGAGATCCACCAACGAATCCACCGCTGAGTCTTCAGGCTGCTGAGGGGTGGGTTGCTTAGAAGAAATAATGGCCATAGCAGAACAAAGACATAGGTAGTTCGATTATACTAGACGATCGGCCTTTAACGTCAGGCGTTGAGTCTGTTGCCAAAGCGCACTGATTGAAAAACGCCCACGAATCCGGTAGGCTTTATTCCATAGATGCAACGATCGCATCTGAAAACCAAAAATTTGAGCACCGTTGAGGGATGTTGCAAGCATTCCTCAACGGCTAACCACACGCGCTGAACGAGGCAGCGGGCGGCTGGCGCTATGGTAACATAGGGCACTAAAGCCATCCCACTACATTTCTCTCGTGGGATGGCTTAAATTTTTGGCTTTCTTCCACCCTACAAAAGAAAGCTAAATCCTATGAACTATGCCAAGCCCGTTGGTCGCTCCCGTGCGGCCACTTGTAATCCTGTGCGACTAATGGCGATCGGCCAGCGGCAAGATGTGCAGCATTTGATTGACCAATTGTGTAAGCTTGGTTTCTGCGATCATGTGGACTGGAGTAAACTTCAGCCTCATCCGGACCATTCTGGGGATTACCTCAGCATCATGACGCAATGGCGGAGTCGAGACTAACAGGCTAGGGCGATCGGGAGCTGTTCCGATCGCCCTAGCCTGTTAGTTCATCATACTTTGCACTAAAATAAGGAAGTCATCGAGAGGATTACACGATGGATGCTGTACTGACGATCGCCCAAATTGAAACTCAGTTTGATGCTGAATGGATTTTAGTGGGAAACCCGCAGACTAATGCTAGTCTTGAAGTCCAATCGGGTACGGTTCTGTACCATAGCAAAGACCGCGATGAAGTCTATGCTAAAGCGTTGACCTATAGTCGATCGGACACCCTTTCTCCAAAACGATTCGCTATTCTCTACACGGCATTGATTCCTGAAGATACGGCGATCGTTCTATGACTATTTCGTTTAATCCTCGGCAAGGATTGATTATTATTCCTGTCGAAATCTTTGGAGCGTCCGGGAGTTCGGTCCTTCGGTTTGCGCTCGATACAGGGGCGTCCTATACCGTCATCAGCGTGGGAATGTTGCAGGCGATCGGGTATGACCCCAGTGCGGCTAAAACCCGAATTCCGATTACCACAGGCAGCGGACAAGAATCTGCGCCTAAAATCATTCTCGATCGGATTGATGCATTGACACAGACTCGGCTTTCGTTTCCCGTTCTAGCGCATACGGTTCCGTCTAGTGTTGGAATTGATGGCTTACTGGGATTAGATTTTCTCCGTCGTCAAACATTGAATATTGATTTTAGGGCTGGGAAGATCAATCTGATAAAATCAGCGCTCTAAGCGATCGATCGTCCGGTGGTTTGCTGGAGGGGCGATCGGCTTCTCAATTCCACATTCACAATTCTAAATTCTTACGCCGCCTGGAGACTAACAGGGGTCGATCGGGGAGTGGGTAACGATCGTCCTTCGTCTTGATAAGATTCGACAAGTAAATCCACAACCTCTAACCCATTCGCGAGGGCTTCATCGTAGGTTGCGCCATGGGTGACGAAGTGCTGGGAAGGAAACTCAGGCAGATGCACCAGAAAGGCGTTGTCTTCGTCGGACCATTGAATCACAATACTGTAGCGGTAATTCATCGATCGTCCTCCTGATTTCTAAGTTTTTCGATTTTTTCTTGAACTTCTTTTTCCAGATAGGCTTTCACATCATCGCCATCCTTGCCTGGAATCACAACCCTATCGCCCGGTAGTTGTTCATGTTTCCAAACAGTGTGACTACCTTTGCCCCGCTTTTTGAGAAGGACAAAGCCCAGCTTTGACAGTTCAGACTTGAGTTCGCGAATCTTTCTTGGCATGGAACTATTTTAGCTCAAAGGCTCCTGATTTCGATCGTCCTACCGGGAGGCTTTGCCAACGTTCTCTTCCATTCTCAATTCTGCATTCATCATTCTAAATTCCCAACTGTTGCTTCAGAGCTTCGGGAACACGGATCGCTTTTTCTAGGCCCCGAACGTTATCCCAAGAGGTTTCATCATCCCAGGAGATACCACCAAGCTTTGCTTTAGAAAGATTGGCTCCATCAAGATTGGCTCCATCAAGATTGGCTCCATCAAGATTGGCTCCATCAAGATTGGCACCAGAAAGCCGTGCTCCATCAAGATTGGCTCCATCAAGATTGGCTCCATCAAGATTGGCTCCATCAAGCTTTGCACCAGAAAGCCGTGCTTTAGAAAGATTGGCTCTATCAAGATTGGCTCTATCAAGATTAGCTCCATCAAGATTGGCTCTATCAAGATTGGCACCAGAAAGCCGTGCTTTAGTAAAGATTGGCTCCATCAAGATTGGCTCCATCAAGATTGGCTCTAGAAAGATTGGCTCCATCAAGATTGGCTCTGGAAAGATTGGCTCTATAGAGATTTGCTGCGATCATCTCTACCCCAGAAAGACTAGCTTCAGAAAGGTTTGTTAAGACCAGAGTTGAACCATTCAAATCGCAGTGATTTAGGTTTAACTTGATTAAAATTGAAAAAGCTAAAGGAGGATTTTTATCGATCTGCTGACCACGCAAACGATCAAGCCATCGTCCAAAAGCATTTTTGTTACCCCAATTAATCTTTGAAATTTGTTGAGTCTTGATAGAACAGGAACTCAAAACCACAAGCATTGCTTCTTCTGCATTACGCGCCTGATGACATTCAACTTGATAACTTAATCGTGGATCGAGTTTCTCCATGGGCATTCCATAATCCAGCATCACTTCAATCAATCGGCAAAACATCACTTGCCACTTCTGAACCATTACACTATCTCGAAGCTGAATTTCATCTCGAATAAAACCACAGAGATAATTATCGATCGCAGTTTTCCCACAAAGCTCTGCCCAAAACTTCAACGCCTCCTGCTCATCCCAACCAAATTTGCCACCTCTCGCTTCACGCAATTCGATTAGTTCCTGAATGTCTTCCACCCCGCGCACGATCGCCTTTGCCGTCAGATATTCCCCAAAGCTCTTATGCGTAAACTCAAAGGTCTTATCACCATTGTGCAGGCTACCCTGCTGACGGAAATAAAACGCTGTGAGCAATCGAGTCACCCCTGCTTCCGCTCCGGTTTCAAATCGAGCCAGGAGTGATTTGAGATCTTTGTTATTAGCAAAATGGTTTTGAATCTCCTGAATCGTCGTCGTTCGCCCATTCCCATGCCAAGCCGCCAGCGCCACCTCTTCTAAAATTCGTAAGAACTCCGCATCCGTAATCTCTGCGATCGCATTGTGTTGACGTTTTGCCTCCCAGCCCCGCGCATAAACCGCACTCAGCAAGTCTGAATAGACCTCATTAAGATTCGTCGTCTCCGAAAAAACTAACGTCCCCCGTTGGTAGCTCAAAGCAAGCAGGTAGTTCAACAATGGCTGTGCAGTAATCTCAATCAAATTATCCCGCTGTAACTCCTGCGGCATTCCAGTGTAGCCTTTGCCACTCACTTCGCCATAGATTTTCCACCATTGCTCACGCTGATCAACTGCTAACAGATCCTCAGAATCAATATAATTTTTGCGTTCATATGTTTGCTCTACAAAGTACGGCATAACATGCAAAATCTGCCGATCGCCCCGCAATTTAGAACTATTTGCCTGCACCACCAAATCCCGTCCACTCAAAATCACCTGTAAACGGAGCTTCGATTGATTGTGACGATTTAACTTCGTTTGAATTTCCTGAACAAACTCCTTAGCAATTTCAGCTCCCACTTTCCCCTGCATCGCCAACTCATCCAACCCATCAAAAATCAAAATCACACGCTCTTCAGCAGATTCCTTATCTAAGGGATTTGGTGGCAATAATCGATCGAGATCACCCTGAATATAATTCGCTAAAGCCTTCATCAGATCATCCATCGGATCAAACAAATGCAACGGCACAAACAACACCCGTTTCCCCTGCTCCGCCAACCATGCCGCAATCATCTTCGTAAACGACGACTTACCACACCCCGGACCCCCACAAATCACCCGTAACCCATCCTCTCGTTTCCCCTGCTCCACCCAAGTCAGCAACTCTTCTGCCAAATCGATCACCACCCGTTGGCACAGCCTCCCGGAACGGGAATCGACATTCTTCCCCTGTGGCAAAGGCGACTCATCCTCTTGCTCATCCTGCTTCCGTTCAAAATAACCCCGCAACGGCACATACACCTGCCGCAACCCAAACGGCTCCAAAAACATCGGCTCATCCACCTGCTTCTGAAGCCAAGCCAGATATTTGCCCCAAGCTTGCTCCTGCTCCGTCGCTTGACTAAAGGGCGTTTCCTGCTCCTTCAATACTTCATAAGCCGCACTCTTATTCCGCCATTCCTGATTCAACGCAAACACAAAATACGACGGCAACCGATCGGCGATCGCTTTCGCCTGAGACGCATCCGCCACCTCCATCACACTCGGCAACCAACGTTGAAAAATTGTTTTCACTTCTTCAAGCAGCGGTAACTGTTTGGGCTGTTTAAAGAGTAATGTCACATCAATCTGAAGCTCACCATGCTGCTTAAGTGCAACATCCAACACATCCCCCAACGCCCCAAAATCCAACGACTCAATCAAACGATCGTCATTCCCCTTCAGCAAATCGATCATCGCCTGTTGAAGCGATCGATAAATCAATAACCACAATCGATCCTCTGGCGTAGTTCCTAAACCCAGTGCAGCAATAGCCTCAACCGCATCTCCCGCCATATCGTCCCATTTCCCCGAAAGCCCATGAACGACACCCTTTCCGCCTGCCTTAAACAGTTCTCGGAAATTGAGGGTTATGGGACGCTGCCAGACGGAAGACGGTTTAGACACAGTGAGCGAGGAATCAGATTTCATGGGGACTCAAATCAATAAAATAAACCTGGATGATCACGAGATTCACCCTGAAGGAAGCATATTCCAGAAATTCTCATCCCCGAGATATTTTTATCTTTTCTCAAGCTCGATCGACCGCCTTCCCCAAGCCTCGCCTACTGAAGTGCCGATCGCCCTGTTGCGATTATTAGGATTATAGTGAAACTGTTCAGGCTCATCTAAACGACTATGCTGAATATCTTATTTCCCGATCAACTCCAAGCACTGGCTGAAACTCAATCACAGGCGGCGGGGTTCACCACCGTGAGTGACTATCTGCGCTATCTTATTCTCCAGGAACAAGTCCGGATTGAGTCGAGTGTCAAAGACACCGATCGTCTCAGTGATTATGACCGTCTAGCAGAAGAAGGCTTACAGTCTGTCTACGCCGATGAGCCAGAAGGTCTGTGGGAGAGTTGTCTTGAAGCTTAGTAAGGGATACTTAATCGCAGCCTAATTTTGAGTTTTGAATTGCTGGTATGATGGATCTAGCGTGATCACCTTCAAACCCAATGCCTGTGTCAGCCTTTACCGATCGTCCCACCATTCCCGATCAGCGCTGGAAGCTTTATCCCGCCGAGCTATCCCTTGCCAAGCAAATGGCAAAGACGATCGGCATCTCCCCCATGATTGCCCAAGTTTTGATTAATCGCGGCCTGACTCACATCGAAGACGCGCAAAAATTTCTCGACCCCGACCTCGAACCTCTGCCCTCCCCCTTAGAAGACTTTCCTGATCTCGCACTCAGTTTAGAAATCTTAGTGCAAGCCATTCAACAAGGCCATCCGATCGCCATTTGTGGGGACTACGACGCCGACGGGATGACCAGTACTGCCTTGTTACTGCGATCGTTAAAATCTCTCGGAGCCATTGTCGAATATGCCATTCCCAGTCGCATGAGTGAAGGCTACGGCATTAACGAACGCATTATCGAAGATTTTCATCAGGAAGGCATTCGGGTTGTCTTAACCGTTGACAATGGCATTGCCGCTTACAACCCGATCGCCCTAGCCCGTCAACTCGGACTCACCGTCATCATCACCGATCACCACGATCTCCCGCCGGAACTCCCCCCCGCCAACGCCATTCTAAATCCCAAACTAATCGACGAAGCCTCACCCTACCGCACCATGGCAGGCGTCGGAGTCGCGTATATTTTGGCTTTAGAACTGGCTGAAAGCATGGGATACGGGGAGAATTTGCGGGATATGCTCTTGGAACTGTTTACCTTGGGAACGATCGCCGATCTCGCCCCATTGCGCGGCGTCAATCGCCGCTGGGTTCGCCGAGGTCTTCACCTATTACCCCACTCCCAAATCCCCGGCGTTCAAGCCCTGATGCAGATCTCCGGCATCGGCAATGATAAAAACATTAAGCCCGATGCGATCGGCTTTCGTCTAGGACCCCGGATTAATGCGATCGGACGGATTGGCGATCCGGTGACGATTATTGAATTGCTCACCACCGATGATGAAGGCATTGCCTTAGAACGGGCTATGCAATGTGAGCAGGTAAATAAACAGCGGCAACAGCTTTGTGAACAGATTGAATACGAAGCGGTGCAATATTATGAGAACAGTGAAATTGATGCAAAGAACGATCGGGTTTTGCTATTAGTGCAACCGGATTGGCATCACGGCGTGATTGGCATCGTAGCGTCGAGGTTGATTGAAAAATATGGCGTTCCAGTTTTTATTGGGACCTATGAAGATGATGAGCAAAGCCACATTCGAGGATCGGCTAGAGGGATTCCTGAATTCAATGTTTTTGAAGCGCTGGAATGCTGTCGGGGACTGACGCTAAAGCATGGTGGACACAAGGCAGCGGGCGGGTTTTCGTTTTTGGCCGAGAACCTCGATACGATCGCCTCCCGCCTCTCAGACTACGCCCACACCTGTCTCGAACCGGAGCATTTAAAACCGCTCATTACCGTGGACGCAGAAGCCTGTCTCAACGACATCGACTACGACCTCTACCTCGAACTCGATGCCCTGCATCCCTGCGGCATGGAAAACCCCGAACCCGTCTTCTGGACCCGCAACGTCCACATCTTGCAGCAAAAGCTCGTCGGTCGGGGCCATTTAAAACTTACCTTGGCCCAAGATGATCTAATCACAGGCGAACCCGGGAAAAAACTTGGGGCGATCGCATGGCGGTGGGGCGACTACTACCCATTGCCTAAGGTTTTAGATTTGGCCTATCGGATCAAGACCAATGAATGGCAAGGTGAAATTTCAATGCAGCTTGAAGTCATTGGGGCGCGGCATTCTCAAGATGAATTTCTAGGGGTGTCATTTCATCATGGCGATCGGGAATACGTCTGCCAAATGGTCGATCGCAATGGCCATGCTGAACTACGAATTCGCAACGCTAAAGGCGAAATCCTATCCATTCAAAAAGGCCAACGCAAAGGAACATTGGGCAAACGGTTTCAGCCTGTGCGCGAAATTGATGTAACTCAAGAACCCTACTTTAGTTTGATTAAAGCCGGAGCGATCGCTTGGAACGATCGTTGATCTGGAATTCAGTTATGATGGTCGAACCAGAACAAACCTCTCCGAAACTCATGTCTGACTTATACGGTGGATTGGATCCTAGAGACATCCCCACCTATGCCATCAGTGAAGCCGCCCGATACCTGCGAATTCCCGCCGGAACGATTCGATCGTGGGTCGCAGGACGAGACTATAAAACCAGCCAAGGTAAACAGTACTTCAAACCGCTGATCATCACACCAGCCCCAAAACCGCGCCTTCTCTCCTTCACAAATCTAATCGAAGTCCATCTCCTTCGTGCTATTCGGAAAGATCACCAGATTCAATTTAATAATGTTCGAGTCGCGCTCGACTATATTGAATCTCAACTTCAAGTCTCCCATCCCCTGGCGCGGACCCAATTTCGCACGGATGGTATGGATTTATTCATTGAACATTATGGCACGTTGATCAATGCTTCACGAGCTGGGCAGACTAACCTCAAAGATGCTCTAAATGCCCATCTAGCCAGAATTGAACCTGATGATGCCGGACTCGCCATCAAGTTATATCCCTTTACCCGCTCTCAAGAAACAAATAATCCACGACTTGTCGTCATTGATTCCCGCATTGCCTTTGGTCGCCTAGTCATCGCAGGGACAGGCATTCCCACTCACATCATTGCAGAACGCTATTATGCTGGGGATTCCATTGATGATTTGGCAGATGATTATAACTGCAATCACGAAACGATCGAAGAAGCGATTCGCTGCGAGATTCAACCTGTAGCGGCATGAGTTCCCAAGAAACTAGTCCATTTTTTATCGATCGATGCCTAGGAAGCAAACGAATTGCTACTGCTCTTAGGCAAGCAGGTCTTACCGTTGAGATCCATGAAGATCATTTTCCGCCAGATGCCGCAGATATCGATTGGCTACCAGCGGTGGGGCAATTGGGATGGGTTGTTCTCACCAAAGATGCAAACATTGCTCGTCGAACGTTGGAAAAAATTGCCGTGGCCCGTTCCAATGTTCGGCTCTTCACACTGACTTCCCAAAACTTAGCCAGTGCTGACATGATTGCAATTTTGGTTAAAGCGATCGGACCCATGCAAACGTTTGTCCGCAATTACCCGGCTCCTTTTATTGCAAAAATACACCGGGATAGTCGAATTGAGATGTGGCGCGATCGCGAAACCTTACTGGAAGAACTCGATGATCTAAGACAATAGCCTAAGAGACTTTTTACGATCATGCCCCAGGGCAATAGAACTACACCTCAAGACCTGTTTAAACTGAAGCATAGTAGGGAATCCTGAGGCCATAACCAACGTTTCTAATTGAACGTCTCACCTTCTATTGCCCATGTTAGATCGACTCTGGAAACGCGAATCAATCTTGGATCAAGGTGCGCAGGCTAGTTTGCCAGGTCGCCTGAAGGTTGACTACTGGAAATATTTCTCTTCATTTCCTCAGGAAGCTTGGCAAAAATTCTCACCCTTGTTGAATTGGCTGCTCTGTTTCATCATCTGCAATGCAATCTGTTGGACATTGGTGGAGACGATCGTTAGGCCCTTATCCAGTCAATCACCGCAGAACCCCAGCCTGTTACCCCAAATTTTCGGCATCCGGTTTCTGGTGATGGGAACGGTCAATGCAATTTTTATTCAGAGCATCATCCCGACTTGTAAAGCCTTTTATGATTGGCTTTGCGTTATTCAAGATAAGTTTCTATACGGCTGTATTAACCCAGCTCTTGTCGTCTCTCACTCACCGTATCTTGTTGCGGTCTCTACAGACCTCAGACTTGGAGGGACTCCCTATCCAGCGATTAAAATCCTAGAGCAGCCACTCGATAAAATAAAAGCTGGACTGCCGCCGATTAATACTCGTCTGGCAACGGTTTCGCTTTACTTTGGATCCTATTCACGGCCTCATTGGGACGATTTTTCCCCAGTTGTGATCGATTGCGTCACGAATAACAAGGCTGATATTGAACAGACGATCGCAAGAATCGATCGTGAAACCTGGGCTGATCTTCAGGATGGCTTGCGTCAAGTCAAAACGCCCTTAACCCCAGGATTATATTTCATTAATTCAGACAATCAAGTTACGGTGCAACACGCACCAGAATATCTGGATTTGGAACCGGAAGAAGTATTCCCAGACTTGCTCGATCCCCGAGATATTCTACAAGTCACAAATCAAACCTCCAGCGTTCTTGAACTGAAGCGAGGCTTCCCTACAGCATTAGATTCTTGGCGATTTGAATGGCATGAGATGAAGATAACTTCGGGCTTAAAAGGTATTATTTGGGGAATTTTACTGTTTTTATCTGCGATCTCTCCCTTTCTAAAGATTATTTTATCCAGCTTCACCTCTAAAAATCCCGGTGCTCAGTTATCCGCTTGGATGGTTGTTCTAATTTTGGGATTCTCGTTCATTGGCACCCTATGGATCTTTATATCACAACCCTTTTTAGAACATTGGAAATTCGATCGTATTTCCGGTAAATTAACCCATTCGTATCACATTCTGGGACTAGGGCGGCAAATTAAAATCTATCCCTTAGGTCAATTTCAGAATGTCGTCCTTTTAGATGAACAAACTTCCTCCGCCCTCAATCGATATGCCTTAGAGCTAGTGAAACGCCGCCCTCAAAAACGCAGTTTGTTTACGTTCAAGCTAAACAATGTAGTCCTCGGTCGAGTTGCTTCCGTCGGGTCGCTAGACTTCAACACCAGAATTCGATCGGCCAAAGAGGTTCAATCTATTATTCAAGACTTTATGGGTTGGAAGGCTCCATCGTAAAGACAAGCCCTCACTCAGGAAGTTAAGACACGACCATCGTTCCAATTCCCGCATCCGTGAAAATTTCCAGCAGCAATGCATGGGAGACCCGACCGTCAATAATATGGGCTGCACGAACGCCTTGGGCGATCGCTCTCACACAGCAGGTCAACTTGGGAATCATGCCGCCATTGACAATGCCCGCATCAATTAACGTCCTCGCCTCACTAATCGTCAGACGCGGTAACAAGCTATCAGCAATCTTGGGATCCTTCATCACGCCCGGTGTATCTGTCAGCAGGATCAACTTCTCCGCTCCGATCGCCGCCGCCAATTCCCCGGCCACCGTATCGGCATTGATATTGTAAGACTGTCCCGTCTCATCCGCCGCCACACTAGAAACCACCGGAATATGGCCCGCTTCGCTCAACGTGTCGAGAATGCGAGGATTCATCAGCGCGACCTCACCCACAAACCCAATCCCTTCTTCTAAGGTGGGTCGAGCCGTAATTAAATTCGCATCTTTTCCACAAAGTCCCACCGCCGAGCCACCTGCGCGGTTAATCAGTTCGACAATCTCTTTATTGAGACGACCGACGAGGACCATTTCAACAATGTCCATGGTGGGACCATCAGTGACACGCAGACCATTTTTAAACTGAGGCTCGATATTGAGCTTCGTCAGCCAGACATTGATCTCGGGACCACCCCCATGGACCACGATCGGACGGATCCCCACGGAAGCCATAAAGACAATATCTCGAATCACTTGGTCCTTCAGACTGCCATCCTTCATCGCTGCCCCGCCATACTTGACCACAATGGTCCGGCCCGAAAAGCGCTGAATGTAGGGGAGCGCTTCACTCAAGATTTTGACGCGGACTGAGGCATCGGACAGGCAGTTGTCTAAGGATTTTGACATGATGGTAGATGAGACGGCTAGAAGATCTATTCTGTACGGGATCTAGATTACTTTAATTAGCGTTTCACTCGGAGATGATATTTTCGGAGCCGATCGTGTTTTGAGGTCAATCTTTGTTATGATATCTGCAAGCGTTTTGAGACGTGATACGGCGGCATGGCCAAGTGGTAAGGCAGATGATTGCAAATCATCCACCCCCAGTTCGAATCTGGGTGCCGCCTTAATGTTTTAAATCCTGCTCTGCATGACGCTTTGCGGGATTTTTTATAGAATTAGATTAGCAATTTTAAAGACCTATTATGAGCGACTATACCAATCCTCGTCTCGACGCGATCGACGAACGCCTCGATCGCATTACCCTCACCCTTGAATCCATGATGAACGTCGAGCAAAACACTCGCCGCCGAGGTCAACAGCACGACCTCGAACTTGACGACCATGACGAACGCACCGAACGCTTAGAGCGCATCCTTGAAGGCCAAGAAGCCCAACTAGCAGAACTTAAAGAATACCGAGCCGATATTAAAGTAATGCTTGACATCCTGCTTCAGCGATCGATCGGCGACACCGAAGCGCAATAGTGCTGAGTCCTGATGGATCAGGGTTATAACTTGGGTCTCGAAGCACTCGTAAAGAGCCAATCGGAGTGCTGAGAGCCGATCGGTTAAAATAAACTCATTACGTTGAAGTAACCATCATGAACGATCGCACTCCCGAGCAAGTTAACAACTCCCTAGACCGAACTGAACAAATCCTCTCAGATCTCACCATCAGACTCGATCGGCTTGAAGTTAACGTCGAAGCTCTCATTCCAAGGGTGCAAGATTTATTTGACGCGAGCGATCGCACTAACGCCGCCCTCGAACGGGTTGCAGAACAGCAGGTTCGGACCGATGCCTCAATCGATCGTCTCTCCACCGTCTTCCAGCGCTACATGGAGCAGTCGATCGTAGAGGGTGGCTATCAAAGGAATCAAATCACTGAACTAAACACTCGCGTCACGGCTCTAGAAGAATCTTGAGACTAACTCAAAGAAATGCAATAAAAAACGATCGGACTCCTAAGAGCCGATCGTCTAGAATCAAACATTTGGAAACCCAACTCTAGCCCCGGATTTCCTTCGCCATTGTCTTGAACCCCTTCAAGCTAGGGCCTGGACTCCGACGACCACTCGTCAACGTCGGCACCATATACTGCGTCGCAAATCCAGCCGTTCCACCAGCCGTCGCTGAGGCCATAGCTTCCACAGGCTTCGGCTGAACCGCCGCCACGATCAACTCCTCAGGCGTCATCATACGAGGCGATGCAGCAGCAGCCTTAGCAGGAGCGGCTTTCACAGCCGTCTTATCCTTTTTACCTTTAGCCGCCTTCACTGCCGGAGCCGCTTCTTCCACAGCCGCCGCCATCACAGGAGCTGCCGCTGGAATCTCTTCCATAGAAGCTTCATCCGCTTCCATGAAAAAGCCATCTTTACCTTTCTTACCCTTCTTCGCAGCAGCCTTATCCTTGTTACCGCCCAGCAAACCACCCAAGAATCCTAAAATTCCACCAAACAAACTTTTAAAAACATTGACCAGCGCGCCCATGGAAGACTCCTAAAAGTATGAGACCTGGAAGAAAGCCAACATCACCCCAATCCAAGGGTAAACATCGCACCGCCTTCTCCCAAAAAACAGCAAGTATGTTTCACATTATCCAAGGCCGAGAGACCGAAAATCAAGTTTTGCCCCGCCAAACCGGGGAAATCGTAACAGACTGTTAACTTATTCTCAGGTAGCGTCATCTTCAAAACGATCGTCCCCATCCCGCCGCAACAGCCCAAACATCACCCCCAGCAACGCCCCGAACACAAATCCACCGCTATGTGCCCAGTAAGCAACCCCGCCCTGACCACCCATGGGCTGGGAAACACTAGACATCGCCTGCTGCACGAACCAGATACCCAAGTAGACAAATGCAGGGATCGGGAGAATAAAGAACGGGGGAATGAACGTATTGACCGCAACCTTGGGGAATCGAAGAATATAGGCTCCCATAACCCCGGCGATCGCCCCACTCGCTCCCAGACAAGGAATCGGGGATCCGGTCGAGAACACCCACTGCGTCAATCCAGACAGAACACCACAGGCGAGATAAAAGATCAAAAATTTAACCCGGCCCAGTTTATCTTCGACATTGTTACCAAAAATCCACAGAAAGAGCATATTCCCGATCAAATGCATCCAACCGCCATGTAAAAACTGGGAGGAAATCAACGTGAGAAACTCGGGCGGTTCTCGCAACACACCGGGTAAGTGGGGAATCGGCGCACCAACGATCGCCGCCGTCAACTGCTTCGGCACAACAGCCCAGTCCCGCAAAAAATAATCCAACGCCGTCCCCAGCACCTGCCCCCGCCCCGTCACCACTGCCTGGTTTTGCAGCTTAACTTCGTAAAGAAAAACCAAAACATTAATCGCAATCAGCCCATAGGTGACATAGGACGTACGACGAGTCGGATTATCATCCCCGATCGGAAACATAAAAAACCGTCCAAACAGCAAACATCTGTCTGAACGGTAGCGCATTTCTTAGATTTCTATCCGGCCATCCGTCCAATAATCCGCTGCACAATATCCAGCCCCGTAAACGCCTGCCACCCGAACAGCCCCACGATCGCCGTATTCAGCACAATGTGAGAAATCCGCGCCCACTCCGCACCCTTCTGCATATAAGGCGTCAACGAAGCCGAAACCGCGATCGTCCCCGCCATCGCCAACCCGACAAACAGGTGCGGCCCGACAAACAACTTGCCATTATTCCAATAGGTGACACCCATCCCGCCGATCGTCCCCAGCACCATCAACGCCAGCGCAATCGACCCGACCTTGTGATGCGTATCCTTAAACTTGCCCGCAATCAGCTTCTTCTTCTCCTCACCCTCCGCCGATCGCGTCTTACGCCATTGCAACCCCGTATACATCGCATACAACGTCAAAGCAAACAAAACCCACATCGTAATCGGATGCGCAAACTGGCTATAAACCTTAATGGAATCAGGCATGGATCTGACCTTTCAAAATATTGTTCTCTCTGACGAAGATTGTAACAAAACTTCGTACAAGCCAAGATGCTAGATTATACAAACTGCCCCATCACTTTAAAACGCTCATGAACCCCATCACCCGTCGGCAATGGCTCACCACTCTCGGCACCACCAGCAGCGCGATCGTCCTCACCCAGCTTCTCCCTACCCCCGCCCAAGCCGATGAAGCAAAACCCTCAAGCCCCTACGCAACACTACCGCCCCTGCCCTACGCCTACGACGCCCTCGCCCCCTACATTGACGAGCGCACCATGACCATCCACCACGACCTACACCACGGCGCTTATGTTAAAAACCTCAACGCCGCCCTCGACAAATTTCCAAAGTACAAAGAAAAACCGATCGAAGACCTCTTCCGCATTCTAAACAAGCTCCCCGAAGAAATCCGGCGCACCGTCCGTAACAACGGCGGCGGACACTATAACCACAGCCTATTCTGGGAAAGCATGGGACCCAAGACTGACAACAGCGAACCCATCGGAGAACTCGCCACCGCCATCACCAAAGACTTCGGCAGCATCGAAGAGTTTAAAAAGCAATTCGTCGAAGCCGGAATGCAACGCTTTGGCAGCGGCTGGGTCTGGCTTGCCATCACCCGCAAAGGCAACCTCGCCATCAGCACCACCCCCAACCAAGACAACCCCTGCATGGTCAGCGACATCCCCATCCTCGGCAACGACCTCTGGGAACATGCCTACTACCTCACCTACCAAAACCGCCGCGCCGAATACCTCGCCCAATGGTGGAACGTCGTCAACTGGACCGCTGTCAACGATCGCTACAAAAAAGCGATCGCCTAATGACAAGATCCCCAACAAAGTAACTGACAAAGAAACCGCCGCAATCCCTTACTATTGAACACTGTCAAAGTTAACGACGTGAGAAGAAGATCCATGGGGCGAGCTAAGAAGGTTGTATTGGCATATTCAGGTGGTGTAGACACCTCCGTCTGCATTCCGTACCTGAAAAATGAATGGGGAGTCGAAGAAGTCATTACCCTCGCCGCCGACCTCGGACAGGGCGACGAACTTGAACCCATTCGACTCAAGGCCCTCAGTTCCGGGGCCTCTGTTTCCCTCGTCGAAGACATTCAACAGGAATTCATCACCGAATACGCATTCCCCGCCATCCAGGCCAATGCGCTCTACGAAAATCGCTATCCCCTCTCCACCGCCCTCGCTCGGCCCCTAATTGCCAAGATCCTCGTACAAGCTGCCGAAAAATATGGCGCAGATGCCGTCGCTCACGGCTGTACTGGAAAAGGCAACGACCAAGTGCGCTTCGATGTCGCGATCGCAGCCCTCAATCCCAACCTCAAAGTTCTCGCACCCGCCAGAGAATGGGGCATGAGCCGCGAAGAAACGATCGCCTACGGGGAAAAGTTTGGCATTCCCTCGCCTGTGAAAAAGTCCTCGCCCTACAGCGTGGATTTAAACCTCCTCGGTCGCAGCGTCGAAGCAGGGCCGCTTGAAGACCCCTACTACGAACCCACCGAAGAAGTCTACGCCCTCACCAAAAGCATTCAAGACGCTCCCAACGAACCTGAATATGTGGAAATCGGATTTGAAAAAGGGATCCCCGTCACCATCGATGGCAAAGCCTTTGATCCCGTTCAACTGTTCGTCCATCTCAACCAGCGCGTCGGCAACCACGGCATCGGACGCATCGACATGGTGGAAAATCGTCTCGTCGGAATCAAGTCCCGCGAAATCTACGAAACCCCAGCCCTGATCATGCTGATCCACGCCCACCGCGACCTCGAAAGCCTCACCCTGGCCAAAGACGTCACCGTCTACAAACGCGGCATCGAAGAAACCTATGGCCAAATGGTCTACAACGGTCTCTGGTACAGCCCCCTCAGAGAAGCCCTCGACGCCTTCGTGAGTAAAACCCAAGAGCGCGTCACCGGAACCGTCCGAGTCAAACTCTTCAAGGGCAACGCCACGATCGTCGGACGCAAATCCGCCAACTCGCTCTACGCCGAAGACCTCGCCACCTACGGAGCTGGGGACAAGTTCGATCACAGAGCTGCAGAAGGATTTATCTACGTCTGGGGACTGCCCACCCGCGTCTGGTCACAGCTCACCAAAGGCTAGTGCTGAATTCATCCAACCATTTCACCCATATTCAAGCGTAAATTTCGTCCCCATTGATACTTCACCCTTCATGAAAGGGCTGTGTCAATGGGGACATTGAATATCAATAAGGACACTTATATCAGGAGAGGGATTTCGATCTCGCAAGCTTCTCAGTATTATGGAAGCACTAAAGTCAAAAAACCGAACAAGTCAAAAAGCGAACAAGTCAAAAAGCGAACACTATCACGCATAGGATGGGGATACTGTCTTCGTTATGGTTAAACCAGAATCACAAACTCGACAATTGAACCCTCTAAATCATCGATCGCATTCCTCTGAGCGGAGA
>JAAFJU010000114.1 GCA_013298165.1 Synechococcales cyanobacterium bin31.maxbin.ball.101
GACGGGCCAGAGGGTCGCGAGGGTCGATCGGGCACCGGACTTGACCGCAAGACCTGCGAGTCCTAGGGCCGCTTGATCGTCACCAGCGGCGGTGTCGCAGGCACTGAGTACCAAGAGTTCAATGGGGCGGCTCCGGCTGCTTTGGCGAGTTTGTAGAACTTCGGCGAGTTCTTTGATGTTCATCCGGCCATCCCAGGTCAGCAGGAAGGTGTCTTCTAAGCGAGAACTAAATTGACCATGGGTTGCTAGATGAATTACGTCAGCGCTGCTGTTGGACAGGCGATCGGTGAGGGTGGTGCTGGTGAATTGCTCGTTGAGCAAGGTGCGGGCGGAGATCAGGCTGGAGATTTGTTGGATTTCATTTTTTACGGCGGGTAATGAACTAAATCCGGATCTCGCTTCGCTAATCCCACCCACGATCGCGCCGATGTTTTTGTTGTCTAGTTGGCGTGCCTCCATCAGTTGTAAGCCCGTGGAGAGGGTGATGGCATATTTCTCAATGAGATATTGTTTGCCGTCGTAGAGTGCGGCCATGGGGATATTCCGCAGTTTGCCATCTAGGACGAAGACGAGGGTTTTGGTGTCTTTGAGTGCGCCTGTTTCTTCTGCGGGACGGATGAGCCAGTCGTAGACTTGGCTGGAGATTTTGAGGCGCTGTGCCCGATCGGACACAGGGTTCATCGCGGCAAGTAGACCGTTGAGGCTTTCGTTGACCTGTTTATTATCTTTGGGTTTGCTGTGGTAGCGCAGGGGTTGGCCAGCGGTGGATAGGATGACGGCGACTCTTTCTTTGAGCAAGATCGGGTAGACGACAGTGGCGGTGGGGTCGAGTTGGTCAATTTGTTTGACTTTATCCAGGCAGGCTTCTCGGAAGAAGTTATCGAGTTCAGCAACCTGCAATGCTTCGATCAGGCCACGGGCTTGAATGAGGTCTTTTTGAGTGGGGTTTTCGGTGAGGAGAAGGTCTACCATTTCTCGATAGACAGGTTCAATACTTTCTCGGAAGGAGAACTGAACTTCTGGATTGATGGCCACGAGGTCGCCGCGCAACGCTTGCAAGGCGGTGACAGACTCTTGATAGGCTTGCAGGGATTTTTCCCGATCGCCTTTTGCTTTTAGGATTTGTCCGAGTTGCCATGCCCCTTGGGAGATAATGTGTTCCGCTTGCATTTGACGGGCGATCGAGAGGGATTGCTCGGTGACGACTTGGGCATCACTCCATTGTTGCCCTTGAATATAAATCTGGCCCAATTGGTGTAGGGCGTAGGCTTCCGCTTCGCGGTCTTGGATTTGTCTGGCAGACTGGATGGATTGGGCGAGCCATGCGGACATGTCCTTGAGGGCGATGACGTCTTCGGGTTTTTGAAGGCGGTTGAGGTTGGCGGCGAGGTTGACGATGCTGTAGATCGACATGCGGCTCGGCGGGAGTTTTAGCAGGTTCTCTTTGACCACTGGCAGGCGTGCGGAGACTTCTTTGAGGTTGCCTTGGTTGAGGTAGAGGTTGAGTTGTCCCAGTTGTGCCTGCGCTTTTTCGAGGGGATTCATGGCGATCGATTCGGCTTCTTGCAGATAGCTGAGGGCCGTTTCTTCTTTGCCGTTGTTGAGGGTGGCGTCGCTGAGGGCGAGGAGGCTGGCGCTGAGTTCCGTGGAGGATTTTAACCGCCTAGAGGTCATGACGGCTTCTTCGAGGGCAGACTGACTTCCGGTCATGTCGCCGATGACTTGCAGGACGGTACCGAGGTTACGGAAGCCTGCAATTTTGACATCGCTGTCGGGGAGGTCGGCGAGTTTGCGGTTGAGTCCTTCGAGTTGGGTTTTGGCTCGGCGGTAGAAGCCGAGGCTTTGGAGGGCTTGGGCTTGGTTGATCTGGCTACCGATGCTGCCGATCGGATCTTGAGCTTGGTTGTAGTATTTTTGCGCTTGTTGCCAGGTGTTGAGGGCAGCGTCTGCTTGTCCGGTTTGGAGTTGGAGTCCGGCTTGGGTATTGAGTGCCTGTGCCCAAAGTCCGGCTTCGGCGCTGGGCTGCGATCGGAGGAGTTTTAGACTCTGGTTAATGGCGGCTTTGGCAGCGTCCCACTGGTTGAGTTCTTGATGCGCGAGAGCCAAATAGTTGAGGGCAGTGGCCTGCCCAATGGGATTGTTTTGGGTTTCAAGCTGATCCGCAGTGGCTTGCCAGATTTGGACGGCTTTTTTGAAGTCACCCGATCGGTAGGCATTGCGACCGCTTTCAAGGTCGGCGCTGCTGCCTGTGGCGAGGGTGGTTTGTGCGCTGGTTGGGTTGGCTGGGCTAGTTGCTGCGGGTGTGCTGCTGGCCAGTGTTGTGCGAGTCTGGGCGATCGATCGGGCCAAGGTCATCGGAGCCTTGGAGTTTGCGGCGAAGGCAACCGTTGCTCCGCTCACAACGCTCAAAACAGTGAGAGATCCGGCAACGGCGGCTGGGTGCAAGAGGCAGGATAATTTGTTTAGGACGAGGGATGAATGGCGACGATCGATCATGATAGGTTCAGTGCGCAAGCGTAGGGGTGCAGGACTTCAGTTAGAAACTTAGTAATTCTGCTCAGGATGCCCCGATCTTGGCATGATCTCGCTTTCTTTCCCGGAAAGTTATCGCTTACATGGCATTTTGTCCGCTGCTGAAGACCTCAAAAACTTGTCTGCAAGCACTAAAATAGAACTAGAGCATAAATCAAAACGCCATGAACCTACCAAATCCCTACGGGTCAAGACATGAAGTTAAGTTGACATTGATGCTGGAAGCCCAGACATCAGGGAACTTTGTCGCCTCAGTCTTGGAATTTCCCAGTTATCGCGAAGAAGCTGATACAAAAGATGGCGCGATCGCCCAGCTTGAGACAGCTTTAATGGAGAGAATGGCGCGATCGGAAATTCGGCCTTGGTCGATCGCCTTGCCTTCTAACGATGAAACCAATGAACCTGCTTGGGCAAAATTTGCCGGAATATTTAAGGATAATCCAATGTTTGATCAAGTTATGGAGCAGATTCAGTCTGATAGAGATTCTTGGGGGGAGGAAGAAATTGAGGCGTCGGAGTATCAAAGGTGATGTTCATCCTGGATACCGACCACGTTTCGCTGTGGCTACGTGGACATCCTTTAGTGAAGGAACGAACCATCAAAGCTAGGCCAAATGTTGTTACGACTGTGGTGACAGTTCAAGAACTATTTAACGGCTGGGCAAGTCGTATTAACAATTTAGCGGAACAGGAAAGCCTGGTATTCGCTTACACCAATTTTTGGCAAACGATCGACTTTATCCAGCAATTTCCGGTTGCTAACTTCGATCAAAGTGCAGATGATTGCTATGTGAATTTGTTGGCGATGAATGTTCCATTGAGGAAAAAGAAACTGCGGCAAGATGTCCGTATTGCCGCAATCGCGCTGTCCCTCAATGCAACTGTAGTAACCCGAAATAAGAAGGATTTTAGTTTAGTACCGGGTTTGTCAATTGTAGATTGGTCAGTGTGAAGTGAGCGTGTGAAGCTCCTTCACCAATCAACAATTTTTCTACGCAAAATTATTTTTTAGGGGCTTTGCTAGGGACGATCGCAGGTTTTTTCTTGGGCGCTTTGAGTTTAGTGGCGGGTTTGGGTGGGGCTTGGCAGGCGACGAGGCGTTTTGGCATTTCGGCGATCCATTTGCCGCTCCAGGCTTCTGTGACACCGCCGCCGCTGGCGGGACGCAGGGGAAAATAACCCGCTGGTACTTGGCCTCGATCGGTAACGTTATCGACAATCTGGTTCCAACCGACTCGGCGCTCAAAACGAGGCACGTCTTTTTCATTTTTGCCGTCGATCGAGACCCAGATATTGGATTGGATGCTGAGTCCGAAGCGATTACCGCTGTAGTAGCGCCAGAGTTTATCGACGGTCAGCAGGTCGTTGCAGGGAAAATAACGAATGTTGGCTTCGACCAGGTAGCCTTGTTCAAGCTGAGACCCAGCTTTGAGCATCAAGGTCGAGGTCACGGCAGCGGCTTCGCTCCATTTTCCCGATCGCAGCAAGCCTTGTAAGGGTTCGTAGTCGAGGAGCCGATCGGACTTGAGGGTTTCGATCGGGGTTTGGGGGATGGTGAAGGGTTTTGCAGGCTTGGTTGCGGGTTTCGCTTGGGCGGAGCTGAGGGTGAGGATTAGGGTTGCGGTGGTGAGGGCGATCGGGAGGAGAAAGCGGTGGAAATTCATGGCGGGGACCGATCTTCAAAATGCTGCGCCCATGGTACTCAAGAAACTTGGAGTTACTCAATAAAATTGCTAAAAGTGGTTTAAATCTCTGGTCTAAAACCAAGGGGGCCGATCGAACTTCGATCGGCCCCCTTGGGACTGTCTTGACTTGATGCTCGAACGGTTTAGCGGAAACCCACGGAGGCTTGCCACACGAAGGCCAAGAGCAAGAAGAACACCGGAATGACCGGAAGAACGTCTACGAGGGGATTGAACATTGCGTAAGCTTCAGGGAGCTTGGCCAACAGCATCATTGCTTCCATGGTGATAATTCCTTTCCAAACAGCAGGTTATTTCTGCTGAAATTGTATCATGACTCCTTAAACCTCATTATCGAAGATTACAATTTGTCAAGCAAAAATGAGCGTTGACCCATGGGATGTGCTGGGTCCTAACGTTCTTGGAGCATGTTGATCAGATCGTCTGTAGACAGCTTGCTGCTTAGTTCAGTGCCTTCGAGCAGGCTGTCGGCGAGATCGCGTTTTTGTTGGTGGAGTTGGACGATTTTTTCTTCGATCGTATTCTTCGCCACGATGCGATAGATCGTCACTGGACGCTTTTGACCCATACGGTGGGCACGATCGGAGGCTTGATCTTCCACCGCTGGATTCCACCAAGGATCCATATGGATCACGTAGTCCGCTGCTGTGAGATTTAGGCCCGTGCCGCCTGCTTTGAGGCTGATTAAGAAGACATCGCCCTCACCTGCTTGGAAGGCATCGACGCGCTTTTTGCGATCCTTAATGGGCGTGCTGCCGTCGAGGTATTGGTAGGCAATATTGTTCGCTTCGAGATACTCCCGAATGAAGCCGAGATGATCCACAAATTGACTGAATACTAAGGCTTTGTGATTGTTGTCCAGCAACTCGGTCAGAACCTCGCTGAACATTTGTAGTTTGGCGCTGGGAATTGTGATTTCGGGTTTGACGAGTTGGGTGTTGCAGCAGGCTCGGCGGAGTCGCATGATTTCTGCGAGAACTTGTAAATGCTTTTGGCCTGCTTGGGCTTCGCTTTCTTCGAGTTTGGCGATCGCCTCTCGACGCAGCGCTTCATAGAACACCATTTCCGCTTGACTGAGTTCCACCTGTAAGGTGATTTCGGTGCGCGATGGAAGTTCTTGTAAAACTTGGTTCTTAGTCCGGCGTAGGATAAACGGTTGGATTAATTTCCGTAACCGATCGCGGGCTTTTTTGTCTTGGCCGCGTTCGATCGCATTGGCATAGTTTTGATTGAATTGGTCGAGGGAACCCAGTAATCCTGGATTGATAAACCGAAATAAATTCCAGAGTTCACCTAAATGATTTTCAATGGGCGTTCCAGTAGTGAGCAATTTGAAATCCGCTTGGAGATTCATGGCCGCCTGCGATCGTTTGGTCGCAAAGTTCTTAATCGACTGCGCTTCATCTAACACAATCATCTGCCAATGCACCTTGGATAGCATTTCTGCCACTTCTTCTTGCTGTAGTAACCCGTAACTACAAACAATCAGATCAAAAGGTTTTAAGTCATCCAGCATGACCTGCCGTTTCCCAGCACCAAACTGGATTGGATTTAATGTTGGGGCAAACCGCTGCGCTTCTCCCATCCAATTCATGCAAACTGACGTGGGGGCGATCGCCAAAATAGGACCATTCGGTGCCCGCTGTAACATCACGGCCAAGGTTTGCAAGGTCTTCCCCAATCCCATATCATCTGCCAAACAAGCCCCGACGCCCCACTTGGACAGGCGCGACATCCAGTGAAAGCCCTCCACTTGATAATCGCGCAGGGAGGCTTGTAACGTCGTCGGGAGTTTTGGCTGATAGTCGCGCAGGGACTTGATTGTGGCAATCTGTTCTTTCCAGGCTTTGTCCGATTCCAGACTGCCGACCTCTTCAATCCAGTCTTCCATGGTGACAGCGGCGAGTTTATTAAACCGTCGGCCTTTTGCGGTGCCGTCGGAGTAAGCGCGCAGTTCTTCCAGTCGTCGCCGGAATTCATCGGTCAACGCTAGGAATTGCCCTTCGCCTAAGGAGATAAATCGACCTGTGGAAGAGGTATCTAGCAATCGCAATAATGTTTGCATTTCCACGACGCTGCCATCCGGCAGTCGCAGTTCACCATTCATATCAAACCATTCATTTTGAGTTTTGAGTTTGATATGGAAATTAGCAAGACCAGCGGTTTGGCTAATCTTCATTTTTTCGCCTTGGGGCCATTCCACCACGGCCCGATCGCCCAATGCCTGCAACTCTAAAAGCAATTCTAGTGATGCTTCTGGCGTTTCAACCACCCATTCCCCGTCGGACTGTTCCCATCCCAAAAGCGCGGGGCAATCCGTGACGATCGCCTTGGCGAGTTTCTTCTCTTCTTTCAGATTACGAGTGGTCTGCAATCGTTTGCCTGCGACTTCAGCAACGACCGTTTCGCCGCCGCTACCGGGACGATAGTAGGTGCCCTCAGACCCAAAAGGTGAGGCCAAGACCATCATGCGTAATCCCGCACCAGATGGTAAGAGATGAACATGCGGGGTCATCAAGGCTTCCACTTCTTCGGCATTTGCAAAATCCCCACCAATGTCAGAATGCACGGTGACAATGCCTGAGACCGCTCCGATCGCCGCCAAAACTTTATCTTTCGCCGATTCAGGAACTTCCAGTTTATTAGCAGATCCCAAAAGTTCACTAATGCGACGATGTTCTGGCGTGATGTCAATAACTTTGATTCGAGTAGGCGTTTCGCGACTTAATACCACATCCTGACCAGCGGGGAGTTTGGGTTCAAATTGCAGAACCAGTTTGCCACCTTTCTTTTGAATGACGCGCAGTTCAGGAGAGCCTTTGACAATTTCGATCGGCACACCAGGATTGGTTTCCCAATAGACCATGGGATGTCCGACTAAGCTGGAAAAGACCCGATCGTCGAACAAATATTCGACTTTGCCGTAGTAGTTATAGCGACCCGATTGTGCATATTCGCTGCTGATATGACTGCAAACTTGGATATCCTGCGGCGTGAAATAGGGAAACTCTCCGATCGACGTACTTAACCGTTTCAGGGCGATCGGACGACCTTTATTCCAGCCACCTTTGGCGTTGAGAGATTGTTCGCGGGGTTGAAGCTGGCTGGCGGATAGCCCACTTAAGGTCCACACCAGGCGAGTGGTTTGGTTTTTGGGGGTCGCTTGGGGGCTTTGGTTGAGATTGACGAGGGCGTTGAGGGAAAGCTCCCAGGATTCTTGGGCTTGGAGGATGGGGGCGATCGGTTGATACTCGGTGCCTTCTCGCAGGAGTTCTGCCACCTGTTCCCAGTCACAACTGTCATCCACTTTACTCAGCAGCTCTGCGGTTTCCATCGCAAACCACATGAATCCTGCCGATCGGGCTTGATTAAAAAATGAGGCTAAGGGTAGAACAATGCGCGATCGAGCCTGATCCACATCTGCCCAATACATACAGAGCGCCGAAACCAACATATCCCAAGAGGATTCTTGATCGTGCAATGGCACATTGAATAGAGTCGTTTTTTTCGCCAATGCACCCTGTTTGAATTGGATGAAGGTTTCTAGGGTTTCATAAACTGAACTGAGGGTATTTTTGGTCTTACGGGCTATACTACAGAACTCCAGCGCTTCTTGGAGGGATTCATGACTGCCTTCCTGCAATAGTGCAAAGATAAAAAATAACCCTAGGTCATCGCTGAAGAAAATTTTCCGTTTGCTTTCTAATTTTCTAAGGACGACGAGACAAGCCCGGTAATGGGCGATCGCCTTTACCGTCCGCCCTTCCAAAAAGTCGATCGCCCCCTGGATGGGATAGCCCCTGAGATGCGGGGGCGCGTCCAAGTCTTCTAATGCCTCACAAGCCTCCTGCAATTCGCCTCGAAACACCATTAGTCTGGCGTAGAGATCCAATTTTCCATCCTCCACCCCTGCTTCTTCGCAATCCCTGCGGAGGAGATCCAAGGGTTCCTCTAACGGAGTCATGTAGGTAATGCCATCCGCTAGGAGCGATCGTAAAATCCAGTCATACCAGTCCGCAGGCAACGCTCTGACCCAATCTTCGTCAAAGGGATTATTCGCTAACTCCGCTAGGACATCAATGGGTGTTTTTGCATGACCACGAACCGCATTGCCATAGGCTTCGTATTCTTGAAATAACTTGAGCAATGCTTCCGTCGGGTCCTTGCGGTGAACCACAACGCGCACTTCTCGAATAAACCGCCGCTCACTATTGAAGTATCGAATTCCACCACTATACCGGGTTGTAACGGGTAAATAGTGATACATTGCCTCGACTAAATGCTTAAATCGATTGCTCTTTGCAGCTTCCCGAGTGGCAATTTCTTGAATCAAATACTCACATTGAGCGCCCTGCATACTGGTTGTAATCAAGCCTTGATTAATTAAGGGCTGCAAAACCTGTTCATTAAACGTCGCGCTCGTGAAGAGTTGCTCTCGATCGTCTCTAGCCCCCAGACGAGACATGCAAGATAGGAGCGTGGCACGGGGAACGGGTTCATAAATAACGGATGAGAGTTGAACCAATAGGCGCGATCGATCGTCGAGATCGTCGTAGATCTCAATCAGAGCGTCCCGCTTTTCATTCAATGATTCAAAGTTAAGTTCCATGGACCCAGAGCAGCATGATAGATCTTCGCATGATAACCCATCTCTACCAGGGTAAGCGCGTTCCATCCCAAGAGAAAAACTCACCGCTGTCGTTGATTGTTAGACCATTCATGACATCGATCAGTTGATCGACCGATCGATCGATCGAAAATAGTTTCTCAGGGGGTACATTGCGTTGAAACGGCTGGGAAAGCTGGGTGTCGGTGGTTCCAGGGTGGAGGACGGTGACGATCGTGCTCTTGCAGGTGCGACGATATTCTAGGGCAATGGTTCTCATGAACATATTGAGTGCTGTTTTGGAGGCTCGATAGCCATACCAGCCCCCTAATTGATTATCACCAATGCTTCCGACTTTGGCGGACAAGGTGGCGAAAACAGTTCTGGGACTATTTTTAATTAGTGGGGTGAGGTGCTTGGCCAGAAGAATCGACGCAATGCTGTTCACTTGGAAATAAGTCAGGAGATTTTCAGAATTAATTTGACGCAGACTTTTTTCGGGCTGCAGATCTCCTTGGTGCAAGATGCCGATGCAGTTGATGACATGGGATAGCTCAGCGGGTTTATCAGCGGGTTTATCAGCGGGTTCGGCAGATTGCTGCAAACTCTCGGCGATCGTCCCCAGAACCGTTTCAATCTGTGATTCTTCCGTGATGTCTAGCGCATACAGCCGGAGGTTGGACTGCTGGGCGGCGAGGTCCAGCAGGGGAGCAGCAGAGATTCGATCGCGATAGGTGGCATGGACGATATGCCCTTCTGCTAGAAAGCGCTGGACAAATCCAAATCCGATGCCTTGGCTGGCTCCGAGAATAAGAGAATGGGGCATTGAGGCGGTCCATGAATGGGGCTAAGAACGGGCTAAATGAGAAACCCTATCCTCAATTGTAAAGAATCATGTGCAACTTGAGACATTTCTCATTACTAAGAATCAGATTGTGCAAAGATGAAACGCACGAAATTGATGCTATAAATCTTAAAATATTCTAGAGCTATATCTCACTAGCTCGTTCTGCACCTTTACTTGGACCTTTATATAAGTCCACTTGTCTTCCATAAACCCTCTATGACCAAGTACCTCTAACCAAATACTTTCCTTGAATCATCACCGGAAGTCTTTTGTCAGGGGCTTGTATATACGCGCTCTGTGGCCTTTAACGTTTCTGAGGCCACGTTGGATTGGGTAGGGAACAGATATGTTGGAATCGACTATGGCAGATGATGCCCCCGATCGTCGCGATCGGGTGGTGATTTTAATTGATGGTGGAAGCCTGTTTCGGGCGGCAACTCAGTTGAGTTTGGAGGTGGATTATGAAAAGCTATTGCCTTGTCTTGTACGAGGTCGAGAGTTAGTTCGTGCCCATTTCTACACAGGATATAGTCCTGGAAACCTCAAGCAAGCTGCCTTCTTAAAATGGATGCAAAACCATGGCTATCGGGTCGTACAAAAGGAGTTGACGGTTAATTCTGATGGGAGTCGTAGAGCAAATCTTGGGGTTGAAATTGCGATCGATATGTTGCAATTCGCTCAGATTCCGCTGGCGAAGACCGAACGAAATATTCCTGTTAATGTGATTGTGTTGGTCAGCCACAATAAAGATTTGAGTTACGTTGCGGAGAAGATTTCAACGCAGGGGATTCAATTGGAAATTGTGGGTTTAAAATCACTCATTCAAGACTCCTTGTTGAATTATGCCGATCGATTTATTGATTTGGAGGAAATTCAAGCGGTTATTCGCAAAAATCCTAGTTCTTAAATAGACTAGGACAATAGCCTGATTAAATGAGATGAAAAGACCGATCAATGAGAATCGATCGATCTTTTCATCTCATTTATAATGATCCCGGTGAATGAATTTCTCCGTTGGAGACGCTTTGCGAACACGTCTACACAAACAAAACCCACTTGCGTGGGTTAAGAATCTAGTCTTAGTCCGCAACGGCGGACTTTGTTTGTGTAGACGCGGTTTCAACCGCCGAAACCAATGGATTTGATCTAATCTTTGCTTCCTTAGGTATTGGGCAGTTTTGAGATTTCGCGCTGAATCACTTGCAAATCCGTGTATCGGTCAGCGAAATTAATCAAAGTATCGCTGGTCATACTGCGCAAGCTCACGACTTCCACTTGAACCCCTTTGTAGGCAATGGAGTTCAAAGCGTAGGACAGATCCCCGTCTCCACTTAAGAGAACGACCGTCTGGCAATGGCTGGCCAAATTGATCATGTCGATCGCAATTTCTACATCCAAATTGGCTTTTTTAGTCCCGTCAGGAAGCTGATGCAGTTCCTTGGTCACGACTCGGTAGCCATTGCGTCGCATCCACAGTAGAAATCCCTTTTGTTTTTCATTTTGGGGATCAATGCCTGTGTAGAAGTAAGCGCGCAGCAATCGACGATCGCCCACTAACTTTTGCAGCAATTTGGAATAGTCAATTTCAATGCCTAATTGCAAAGCTGCATAGAACAAATTAGACCCATCAATAAACACCGCAATCCGATCGGTCTTAACCGATGGATGGACGGGATAGGACGGCCTAACCTCTGCCTCATCGGGCAAGGTGCAATAGGTGACAGACTTTAAGGGATTTGCCATCGTGGGGGGCGGATGCAGCGCAGAGGCGGAAAGAGACCCCAGATTTGAATTTTTCTGCATTATAGAACTCACTGAAATCAATATTCAGAGACAGAACTCAAGAAGTTATTAAAATGACGAAGCGCTTAGAAGAGAAGCACTCCTATAGAGCAGGCGCAAGGCGAGAATGAAGCGTTGAGAATGCTCAGGATTCGCAGATGCTTACGAGATTATAGAATTAAAAATCTTTAAGTTTTTTAAGATTTCCCTCATAGTAAAGAGGTCTCCGAAAGGTGTCAACACCTCCAAGAAACCTCTTTAATTCATGTTAATTATTAATGCTCTGTAACGCTTGTTTACAGAATCATGATTGCTTGATATTTCTACTGTGGGAGTTTTGCAATCTTTTTGTCATCTACAGCAAGCCTTCTAAGGTCGCTGCGACCACTTGGTGCTGAGCGTCTTGGCGCAATTGGAGTAAGGCTTCTCGGGCACGATCGTCATCGAACGATCGCAAAGCTAAGGCCACATTACGACGAACGGTCCAGTCAGAATCCGTTACATGACTCAATAATTCTTGCAAGGCATCGTCTTCGTAGGGCGTCGCCAAAAGCATCGGGAGCTGCTCGATCGCTGTCGATCGCACCGCGCCCTCACTGGAATTTGAGGCAATGCGGGCTACTTCCAAAAACTCCTTCGGGCAATTGAGATCCGGCAAGGCCAGTACTACCGTCATCTGGGACAGCCAATGCTGATCTTGATGGAAATGCTGAACCAGATGAGGCACCGCCACGCCTCCAAACTTCGCCAAAGCGCCCGCCGCCTCTGCTCGAATATTGGGATCCGCATCCTCATCCATCACCTTGAGCAGCGTGGCAAACCCCTGGTCCGATCGCTTATACCCCAACCCCATCATGACGAACGATCGGACAATCATCTCCGGATCATCCACCTGATTGATCAAAATCGGAGCCGCCACCTCCGCATCGATCCCCCGCAAAGCCGTCAGTCCGCGCATTCTCACCTGAGGGTCAGAACTGCCAAGGCTGAATTGAATCTCATCAAGGTTCATACTGTTTGCAGGGGTTGTAAGGTTTGTAATATTTCTTTACATCATTCTAGCATCCCTGACTGAACTCGCCACAATGCCGCGTAGAGACCGGACTTCGACAGCAGATCTTCATGGGTTCCTGCCTCTTGGATGCGGCCCTGTTCCATGACGTAGATGCAGTGGGCATGGCGAATCGTGGAGAGGCGATGGGCGATGGCGATCGTCGTCCGGTTCTGGGTGATTTGCAGGAGCGATCGTTGAATGGCAGCCTCTGTCTCGTTGTCTACCGCCGAAGTCGCCTCATCGAGGATCAAAATCGTCGGATTTTTTAAAATGGCGCGGGCGATCGCGAGGCGTTGCCGTTGACCGCCGGAGAGCTTTTGACCTCGTTCGCCCACAATGGTGTCGTAGCCCTGGGGCAAGGCCGTAATGAACTCGTGGGACTCCGCCGCGATCGCTGCCTGAATAATTTCTTCCCGCGATGCATCAAAGGATCCATAGGCAATATTCTCCGCCACCGTCCCATGGAACAGAAAGACATCCTGACTGACCCAGCCCATACATTGCCGCAACGATCGCAGATCCAAGGTGGTCAAATCCAAACCATCTAACAAAATCTGGCCCTGCTGCACTTCATAGAACCTCAATAACAGTTTGACCAAAGTACTTTTTCCCGATCCCGTCGCGCCGACAATGCCAATGGTTTTCCCCGCAGGCACCATCAGCGAAAGCTGCTCCAAGGCATTCGATCGGCCCTGGTAGGCAAAGGTCACATCCCGAAACTCAACGTCACCCCGCAGATTCGACAGAATCTGGTTCCCAGTTGGAATAGCGATCGGCGTATCCAGCAGATTCATCACCCGATTAATCGACGCCATGGCCCGCTGATACTGATCCATGGTTTGGCCCAGTCTCGTAAAAGGCCAGAGCAAGCGTTGAATGATAAAGACCATAAAACTATAGGTCCCCACATCCAGCCTCCCCGCCGCTGCTTCCAACCCACCTAAGAACAGCGTCGCCGTAAACCCAAACAAAATCACAAACCGAATCAAGGGCACAAAGGCTGCGCTAAGCGCGATCGCCCCCCCATTACTGCGACGGTAGGCATTGCTATCAAAGGTGATCCGATCGGCCTCATACGCCTCTGCCGTGAAACTCTTAATGGTCGCAATGCCCGACAGATTATTGGATAAACGAGCGCTGACCAATCCCGCCTTTTCCCGCACCTCGGCATAGCGCGGAGCCAGTCGTTTCTGAAACATCATCGATCCCCACAAAATAAAGGGAATCGGCAGCATCGCCCAGTACGATACGCCCGGAGCCAAGGCAATAAAGGTCGCCCCTACAAACAGCACTGTCGTCGCGAACTGCAACAGTTCATTAATGCCCGTATCGACAAACCGCTCCAATTGATTGACATCATCATTCAAGATCGACAGCAAGGTTCCCGTACTGCGCTCTTCAAAGTACTGCATGTCGAGGTTTTGTAAATGACGGTAGGCATCGAGGCGCAGGTCGTGCTGAATCGACTGGGCTAGGTTGCGCCACGATCGATCGTACAGATATTCAAACATCGACTCCGCACCCCAGATCAGCAAGGTCAGCAGCGACAGCACCGCAAACTGCTGGGTCACGTCCTTCACGCCCCACTGCGCAATCAACGAGGTCTGGGGCTTGACCACGATCGTCACCGCCACCCCAATCAGATAGGGCGGCGCGAGATCAAAAATTTTATTCAGAACCGAGAAAAGACTAGCGGACCAGATTTGGAGGCGATAGCGATGGCCATAGCGAAACAAACGGACTAGCGGCGCAATGGGCGGCGCAACGGGCGGCGAGATGGGACGTAACGGGCTGTTATCAACAGGAACGGACATAGTTGCACACAACAGAAAAGCGACAAAAAACAAAAAAGAGCGAGCAACTTTCTAGACTAGGCTAGATTTGTCACTCGCACTGCAACTTAATTTT
>JAAFJU010000319.1 GCA_013298165.1 Synechococcales cyanobacterium bin31.maxbin.ball.101
GCGTCTTTTTATCCAACGCTTCGCCTGTCCAGGAGACGAAGACCGTAGGAATGCAAAGGGTGACGCCGTTATCCGTTTCCATCACATAGGCAGGGCTGGTCACATCCCAAGCCGTATAGCCACGAGCCGCAGAGGTGTTGCGGATGCCACCATTCGGGAAGGAGGAGCCGTCGGGTTCCCCTTGAACCAGCAGCTTACCTGTGAATTCAGTGATGACCGACCCATCGCCTTGGGGAGAAATAAAACCATCATGCTTTTCAGCCGTGATGTTCGTCATCGGGTAGAAGACGTGGGAGTAGTAGAGCGCTCCCTTAGAAATCGCCCAGTCTTTCATCGCCGCTGCCACCACGCCAGCAACGGAGATATCTAATTTATTACCTTCTTTAATGGTCTTCTTGAGAGACTTAAAGACATCCTTCGGCAAGCAAGCCTGCATCTTACTCAGGGTAAATACATCAACCGCCCACAACTCTTCAAGGCGGCTGGGAAGCTTCGCGGGCATTTTTTCCCGTTCCGTGATCTGGCGGATGGCCTGGGAGCGCAATGCATTTCCACTCATAACGTCTTCATTCCTCTAGATATCAAGCTAAATAAAAAATTGTTCCCAATGCAATCTGACAGTCTGGTAATTTCTCAACGGCGTAAGTCTTTACCAAACTCCACCGGGTCAGGCGCGAATTCCATTTCAGAACGATCGCCGCTTTTTCTGCCATAACGAGTTGTTATCAGCATCGATCAGCATATTTGCCTAACAGCCCTCGTTTTGTATACAAAGATACCAAATAAAATATTTCACAACTATTTAATAATCAAGATCAAACCGCGATTGTAAAGTTTAACAAACACTTTCCGCCTTACTTGGCCCCTGAGGTGCCTGATGAAAAGCTGCATGGTAGAGTGATCTTAAAGTTTTTAACTGGAGTTTGGAGAAGCGGCAAATTTGCAGCGGTAATTGGGCCAAAGCCTCTCTAAATCAACTTCCAGAGCCACTTGTCAACATTTGCTTTAAGGAAACATTGCAATGCGGGACGCAGTCACCAGCCTCATTAAAAATTACGACAATACTGGACGTTATCTCGATCGCAATGCGATGGATGACCTCAAGTTCTACTTCAGCACGGGCCTCATCCGTCTGCAAGCTGCAGGGGTGATCAATGCCAATGCCGCTGCGATCGTCAAGCAGTCTGCCCTGCGCCTCTACGAAGAGGTCCCCGAACTCATCCGTCCCGGCGGCAACTCCTACACGACCCGTCGCTATGCCGCTTGTCTGCGGGACTTGGACTACTACCTGCGCTATGCCAGCTACGCCTTGGTCGCGGGAGACTCTGATGTGTTAGACGAGCGCGTCCTCGAAGGCTTACGCGAAACCTACAACTCATTGGAAGTCCCCGTTGGACCCACGGTCATGGGTATCCAAATCATGAAAGAAATCGTCCGCGAACAGGTCGCCGCCGCTGGAATTCCCGCCGGAACCTTAACGGATGTGCCCTTCGATCACATGAGCCGCTCCCTTAGCGAAACTAGCGTTTAGAGATCCGGGCAAACCGCCCCCTAACCCCCAATTCTGGGGGGACATGATTCTAGCTCCCCCAGAATTGGGGGCCGGGGGGCGGTTCGCCAGTGGACTCAAAAAAGTACTAAAAAAGCTAGCTTGTTACAGCTAGCTTTTTTAATGGATTGAATTCAGACCCAATCCCGTTACACCGATCGACCTTCAGGCTCTAACACCCACACCGAATATCCGTAAGCACTCGCCGTAATCAGCGCTTGATTGCCTTTGCGTTCCAGTTTTTCCGAGAGTTCCGTGGCTTGGGCCTCATCTCGGACAATTCGCAAAAGGCTGTAAAACTGCTGATTATAGGTAATCCCCGTCAATGGCTTATCGAGATCGGGGACCTGGATCTTGCAGGATTGATAGTCCCGCTCCGATCGCAAAATCTGAACCTCATGGGTCGTCGCAGGATCAACGGCCTGAAACCCACTGACACGAGATAGTTTCCGGACACCATCCCGAGAGGAATGACGCATCGCCTTCGCTTCATAAACCCAAAGCACATACCCCTTGGGCGTTGTTGTAATAATCGATCGGTTATCCCGTTCAGCTAAGCGATCGGCTAGCTGCTTGGCCCGATCCAACGTCGGCACCACTTTAAAAAAGCTGTAATAGTCTTCTTGAAAACAAACACCCGCCATGGGAATCGGTTCCTCTGGCAAACGAAGATGGCAGGGCGCATACTGCTGCCGCTGCGTCAAAACAATATAGGACGTGGATGACGGTGAAGTGGTGGATGGCATGGCTAACGGGGAAGGGGGAACTAGAACAGAAGAAAGATTAATATTTGTATCAAAAATGAGTCTTCTTCATTGTCTAGACAGCACGGGATCCACGGAACCGTATAACCCGCTAGAACTTAACGGTTATTTTTGAAGTTTGGCTAAAGCACTTGCGTGAAATTCCTGATAGTCCCGTCTGACCTGCTGGCTATAGTGCCGAGCGTAGTCCAAGATTTCCGTCTGCCAGCCTGCTTTATGACCAAAGGCGATCAGGTCATCAGCGATCGCACTGCGCTGCCGTCCGCCACTGCGCAGATGGCCCCAAGCGATGATCCGCGCTAGGCTCTCCACCAAGATTTTCAGACGTTTTGGATGGTGGGCGATCGCAGTCAACTCCAGTTTGTCAGCGGTGGGCTGCAATTCCCTGAGAACATAACTCAACTTAGAATCCATCAAAGTTGAGTCTGTCAAAACACTGAGCAAAGCAGG
>JAAFJU010000347.1 GCA_013298165.1 Synechococcales cyanobacterium bin31.maxbin.ball.101
GCCCGAAATACTAGACTTAGCGGTTTGGAACTTCGCCGCTGCGCTGGGCAGACTCTTGGTATCTGACACCGCTAACATGGCCAAATCCTTGCCGTCTTTTTTCAACTTCGCCTCAGCAAACCCCTTTTTCTCTTGGGTATAGACGCGCTCATAGCCCTCTTGAGGTTTTGGGAAAAACTTATTAAATTCGCCGCCCTTGGTCGCATCTTTCGCTACCGCAGGAGCCGCCCCTTTTGCGGTACTTTCTTTTTGGACTTGCTCGAATTGCGAGGGCACTTTGGCTTGGCATCCGACGATCGTCAAGGTAACGCAAAGCATCACCGCAATAAGACCCCGCCGCCAGCTCAGCCAGTGGCTTTTCGGACTGTCTTGTGAATCACATTTTGTCATGATTAATTACCATCCATTTCTACAGGGATTCAAAATCTTGCCTTGGGCTTATTTAAGGGTATTCAGGTTGCTGGAAACTAGGGGTAAAGACCCTGTTTTATTTCAGGTTTTCCCTACTGGTTGTTCTCCTGAGATTACGTCCTGTCACTCATCAGGACCTTATCGCTCAAAAAACTTTAAATACATCTTCTAATAAAAAATCAATGAATTTCTCAGGCACTTGCACTTCTAGAAGCGAAGGGGCGTAAAATTTAATTAAACTTCAGAGTCTCCTGACCTCATCCCAGCCTCATCCGTCACCCGATTCAATAACCGATTTAACCTTATGGCAACTCCCACTGACCATCCCATTCCCACTTCACCTCTAGAGGACAGCCCTGCGGAGAATGAGACAGCGGCCCCTCAACCCACGTTTGTGAAACTGGCCATGCGTAATATGGTCTACCAGGGCAGCAAGTCTATTTTTCACTTTGCATTGACGACCGTTGGACTCTTAGGTCTCCTGGTGGGCCTTGCGTTCATTACCCGATAGAGGAATTTTGTAATGCAGGTTGAAGTCCTGGTTCAGGGACCCTTTTCCGCGACCTATGATTGTCCTTGGCAAGACTGGTTCACTCAGTGGATGACGGTCCTGGAACCCGCCAACAGGTCGGGGGATGCGCTCCATCCCAGCGATCGGTATGAGCTAAGTCTGCGTCTGACGGATGATCAGGAGGTTCAAAATCTCAATCGGGAGTTCCGGTCCAAAGATCAGCCAACAGATGTTTTATCCTTTGCGGCTCTGGAAGTAGACTGTCCTCAGTTGCCGGATGAAGAACCTCTCGGTTTAGGGGATATCATCATTTCTGTCGAAACCGCAGCAAGACAAGCCGAGATTCAGGGGCATTCTATTGAAATCGAGCTAATTTGGCTAGCGTCCCATGGACTGCTCCACCTTCTGGGCTGGGATCATCCCGACGAACCGAGCCTGATGGACATGCTGGATCAGCAGCGAGATCTTCTCCAAGCGATCGGTCTGACGATCGCGGTGGAATACTAGTCTCGCCTCACTCATCTCTTAAGTCTTGAAATTCACCCTCTGCACGTAGCACCCCATTCACGTTATGTCTCAAGATCTATCGACTCAATCTCCCAAACGTCCCGATCTCAAAGCCGATCCCAAGGTGGTCCAGTTCAAGCGTGACTCGGCATGGCAGGTCGCTCCGACGTTATGGAGTAGTTTTCGCTATGCGGGAATGGGGTTGAGCTATGCCTTTATGACACAGCGCAATTTTCGGATTCATACGATTTTGGGGACGGGGGCGCTGCTCTTAGGGATGCTGTTGCGTCTAGCGACGATCGAGCTTGCAGTCATTGGGTTGACCTGTGGAGCCGTGCTGGCGATGGAACTCCTGAATACGGCGATCGAAGCGGTCGTGGATCTCACCGTGAAGCAGAACTATCACGAGCTAGCAAAGATTGCGAAAGACTGTGCGGCGGCGGCGGTCCTAGTGTCTGCGATCGCGGCGCTCCTCGTCGGTGGCTTTCTCATCCTGCCGAAGCTGTGGATTGTGGTTGTTGCGTTTCTCGGAATTTAATTCAAAATCTACTTGAAATCTCCGAACTCCTCATCCCGATCGTCGTATGATCTCAAAACTGAACCTGATGAGAGAGCAGTTTTTATGATCTTGGTGATCGATAATTACGACAGTTTTACCTACAACCTCGTGCAATATCTGGGTGAACTGGGCAGCGAATGGCCGATCGCCCAAGAGAT
>JAAFJU010000192.1 GCA_013298165.1 Synechococcales cyanobacterium bin31.maxbin.ball.101
TAATTAACCTTATATAGAATAAGACAAGGATAAGACAAGTGAAATCGTTTGTTCTAAGGCAAGGCAATCATTTGAGGTGCGATCGCGATATGCTGCAATCGCTCACCCATTCGGATGTTTGGAATGGAAACTGATTCCCTGTTCTATCGCTTGTTCTCAGAAAAACCAAAGCTCTTATTCGAGCTACTCGGAGAGAAAATCCCTAGGACGAGCTATACCTTCGGCAGTCATGAGATCAAGCAAACCAGCCTCCGTGCCGATGGCATCTTGCTCCCTCGATCGCCCAAAAGCCCCATCGTCTTCGTTGAAGCTCAAGGCTATCTCGATCGTAAAAATGAGGTCTACCCCAGCTTCTTTGCCAAGATTTTCATGTATTTGCGCGATCAAACCCCGGTCAATGACTGGCGGGCCGTAATGTTGTTCACCAAGCGGAAGTTCGATCCGGGTGTCCCGATTCACTATCAAGATTTCTTGATTACAGAACGACTTCAGTTGGTGTACTTAGATGAGATGGCTTCAGCGATCGAGGACCAGTCGTTGGAAGTCAGCTTGATTCAGCTCTTCACTATGAAAAGGCCATTGGCGTTCGATCGGGCCAGGGCCATCTTAGCGCAAGCTGAAACTGAGAACTTGGACACCATAGAACAGCAACGGGTTCTAGAATGGATCGTAACGGTTTTCGTACATAAATTCCCCAAACTCAGTCGCGAGGAGATTAAAACCATGTTAGGCACTAAAGCAGAGCTGAAAAAAACCCGCTTCTATCAAGAAATTGAGGAGGAAGTAGGTGAAAAGTTTTTGAGTGAAGCCGTGCCGATGGGTCTTCAGGCGGGATTATCCGTGGCTGAAATTGCCAAACGGTTCAACGTTTCGGTCAAACGAATTCAGGAAATCGCAAAGGAATACAAGGCAAAGGATTGATGACGACTCACAAATTCCCCAAACTCAGTCATGAAGGGGCTTAAACCATGCTGGGAACTAAAGCAGAACTGAGGAAAACTCGCTTCTACCGAGAGATTCAGGAAGAAGAGAGGGAAGTAGGTAAAGAAGAAGGCAAGGAAGAAGTACGAATGACAGTGATTCCGATGTTGCTTAAGGCTGGGATTTCGGCTGAAGAAATTGCCCAACAACTCAACATTTCTCTCAAGCAGGTCAAAGCGATCGCGAAGGAATACAAGGCGAAGAGTTGATCGGGAATCAGTCTCGCCCGCGTCCGCGTTGTTTTCCCGTTTGACAAACCTGCTGGAGAACCTCGCGGACCCGTTGCGCGTTGTACTCCAGATTTTCCAGGTCGCTCTTCTTCAGCCCCTGGACCAGATCACCCTTCTGCAAAATCGATCGCGGAAGCACGTCACCCACCCCCGAAATCTGAATCCATAACTCACCATCCTGCTCCATGATTCGATAGCTGCCCACCTCAGCGAGACGTTTTCGGCTCCCTGATGCTGTCCCAATATCATCGAGAATCTGATGAGCGGCCCGATGTAACCGAGACTGAACCTCACTCAGAAATACCTGTACTTCCGCTCTACGATCGGGAACGACTGCCAGGGAATCTGTCCCCAAATTAGAGGGCGGCACATTCGCTGGAAGATTTGGGATCTCTTGCGATCGTAAGGTTTCAAATCGCCGTTCCCAATCCTCAGATTCAAGCGATCGATCGGCTTCTATCTCTTCAAGGCGTTGCATCGCAATTTCGAGGGCAGCACGATCGGCTTGAAGCGATCGCACCACCGCCGTCGCCACTTGCAACTCTACCGCCGTTGCCCCAAAAGGATTGAACAAACTCCGTTGCCCCCTTTGCTCTAATGCATTGAGGGTTTCCTGTGCCGATCGCTCTTCTTCTCGCACTCGCGCCATCTGAATTTTGTACTGTTCCAAAATCGAAAGCGGCAGTAAGGACTCTGGAATATCATCGATCGCAGAGACAGACTTTTGTAATTCAGCCACTTCTGTTTCATCCAGCAGTAGCAGCTCAGCTTCAATTCTGTGAAGCTCCTGGAGCAACTCAGCTTGTTCCAAATTGGCTGCTTCAATGCGTCGATATTCATCCCCTCGATCGGTCGATCGTCCTTTCAAATCCATCTCTTTTACTTGCGGCCCAAGATGGATTTGGGGAAGACGATCGATGCCTTGGTCCTTTAAGCTGCGGTGGTCAATGCGATTGGCATATCCCGCTGATTCTAAAGCGCGATTCACATGGTCTGCCCAGGACGATCGATGGGATTGTAAAACTGATTTTTGATTCCATGCCCGATTTTTATTGCCGAATCCATAGGCTGTAACTGATCGTTGGGTAAGCAATAGATGCGCGTGGGGATTCTCACTATTCAGATCGTGCAGTGCCACATCAACAATCATTCCTCGACTGATAAATTCCGATTCCACGTACTCATATACTAAAGTTCGTTTTTGCTCATGGTTCAACTCTTTTGGAATTGCTACGTTTATTTCTCGGGCAAGTTGAGAATTACATTGCCGCTCGCACCGTTCGACTTCGTTCCATAGCTGCGATCGATCTTGCATCCACAATGGCGCATGTTCAGGGAGCAAAATCTTTGTTTCATAGATGCCTTGTTTGCGAGTGTAGTTGTGGGTGATTCCGGTTCGCTTATCTAACAGAACATCACCCGCACGATAGGCTGCCGCTGCGACTACACTTTTGCCGCTGCTCCGTCCAATGATTTGTACGCTGAGGTGATAGATTGCCATTTCCATTAAGGGGGTGAGGGCGATCGTAGGGGTTGTAGGGGGCACCCCTGCCGCAACAACATCCGTAGGGATGTATAAGTGCGCCATTTAGCTTCTGACGAAGCACATGGGGGTATACATAGACTCGAATTCTTAGCGTTATACTAGGGAATCTCTAGATGATCCGGATCCGCTGATTACCATTTGTAAGATTTGACCAACTAGTACCCCCTGAAACTATTATGCCAAGTCCACAACGGGAACGATTAGAAAAACAAGCACTTCGAGTTAAAGAAAGAATTAAACGATGTGAAGCTCGTGAAGGAAAGCAGAATAAGAAGATAGATACCCGACGCAAAGTCCTTGCAGGCGCGGCTATTCTTGCTAAGGTTGAACGCGGGGACTGGTCCGAAGAAGGGTTTCGTAAAATGATGGATGCTTTCTTGTCTCGGCCTTCTGAACGATCGCTTTTTGGTCTGCCCATTTTAGAAGAGGCTTCTGAACGATCGGGAGAATCCTCGCCAGAAAATAGTGACAACGATTTGATGAACGATCTACAAACTAATGAAGATCACCCAGAACTTTCAGTCACTTAAAAAATTTTAGTTTTGATAGGGTCGCTTGGAGTTTATGCGGATATCGACCGAGAATCCTCCGCGATCGGTCTCCTTAAACAAGCGATTTCTTCTCTATCCATGGGAAGAACTGTCTCTCTGTTTTGATTGTTATCTATTGCCATTTCTACAGATCCACCCTGGTTAATTTGATCATTAGTTAGAAGGGGTGGATCTTTGTCCTGTCTACGTTTAAGGATAATTGTGAGACGGGTGAGATGTTCCTCTTGAAGCGCATATGTGTTGCGACGGCGGAAACGTTTGGTTTTGAGTCCTAGGGTGCTGAGGATGGTGCCGAAGATTTGTTGATCTGCCATGTTCTCAAGTTTGGAATAGCCGAAGGCAATTTTGAAGGCGGCGGCGTTGTCGCGCATGAAGGCGGCGATCGTAGCGATGTCTTCGCTTCGCCATTCTTCGAGTTCACGATGGACGAGTTTGCGAACTAGGTTGGCTGCGCCGGAGATTTCGAGAAGATAGGATTTTGCAGCATCTGTTTTCCAATCCTGGGGAGTGGCAGAGCTTGTTTCCAGACTTCGTCGTGTGCGATCGATCGCCCTGTCTGGGTGAAGGACCATTTCGAGTAATGTGATTTGGCGGCGGGTGCGGCCATGGTCATCGAAGAGGATGTCGGTGGTGGTGATGGTCTGTTCAAGACGATAGAAGAGTTCTATGTGATAGCGCTCTAGGCTGAGAATTTCTTCTGGTGAATAGGCTGTTTTTTGGTCAATCAAAATCTTTGCTTGGTCTTCAGTGAGAATTGGAGCATTTTGGATGGCGATCGACCGGATTTTTTCTTGTTCTTGGTTTGCGGCTTTAAATTGTGCGGCGACGGTTTGGGCTTCAGTGCGGCTGATGCTGGGTTTGTCGAGAATTACATTTTTCCCTTCGTGGCGTAGTAGTGCGATGACGCTTTCGCGTAGATTTTTCATGCCTCGGTTTCGTTGGCTTTCGATGGCAGAAAACATTTTCAGGTTTCGCCCATTCCAATCAACTGAATCACTTTGGTCTATTGCGTCAGGGGTGAGCTGGTGGCGAACCAGTCGGGCAGAGGCTGTGGTGATGGATTTAAATTCGCGGAGAAATTCCTTGGGATTGGTGGCTTTGCTGTGTCGGCTGTAGGCTCGGCCTTGGGGGGCGAGATGGAGAAATCTCGGGACATGGGTATCCCGAATCCGATCGCAGGCTTGGGCGATCGCTTCAACTGTAATACTGCCCCCGAAGTAAAAGCCCCAGAAGGAGTCGATCGTCTCTGTACAGTGTTCGATGCTGAAGCCTTGGGTGATGGATGGGGAACTGATGATGAATTTGTAGCCGAGTCGGGTGAGTTCAGGTAAGGATTTTCCGCCACTTTGGATGAATTTGCTTTGGAGTTCGCCGCTACTGGTTTCGGCGTTGATCAGTAGACATTTGTGGCCTTGTTCTTCTAGAAATTTAGCTAGGGTTTGGCCGAAGGCTTTGGAGTCGGAATTTAGGACAATGAGTTGGTTGGGTTCTAGGACGGACGATCGTTCGATGAGGCTGGCGAGGGCGATATGTTTGCTGCCGTCGAGGATGTGAGTGTCGTAGGGGAGGGCTTTTAGGGTGGATTGAACGAGGTAGGCTCGTTCGCCTCGGATGTCTTCGAGGAATTTTAGGGCTTCTTCGGTGAGGTCGGCATCGGCGACGATGACCAGTCGAGCTTTTTGGACGCGCCGAATAAAATCGCTAATCAGAAGGACTCGGCCACCGTTTTTATTGGTGAGGGGTGAGCTGAGAAGGCTGTTGAGAATGCCAGTGTACTCGTCGAGGATGAGGATGTCAGGGTCGAAGGCATGAACTTTGAGGAGTGAGTGTAGGCAGAGTGTGATTCCTTGGGCTGGTTCGCCGTTGTTGAGTAAGGTGTCGCCCACTTGGTCGCCGTCGTTGAGGAAAACGCCCCCAAAGCGATCGGCTTGATGGCGGGCAAGGGATTGAAGCGGGGTGAGTGAGAGCCAGAGAGTCCCTGCGAGTAGGGGATGGATGGCTTTTGTTTTTCCGGTGCCTTTACCACCGTTGAAGGCGAGGATTCCAGATTTTGGGAGTTGGTCTAGAGGGATGGTGCTGAATTCTTGGTCGCCGATCGAGAGATTAGGTTTGCGTTGGATCCGATGATTAAAGCGGTTGAGAAGTTGCCATTGGAGAAGGGGGAGAGCGCTGGCTTTGGCCTGATGCCAAGCGCTGGCTCCAGCCGAAACAATGAGGTCATCAATGCCTTTTTGGTCGCCTGTGTTGGACCAGGTGGCGATGCGGACGGTTTGGGTGAAGGTTTTTTGAGGGGGATTGGCTTTTGTGTTGGCTTGGGCGAGAAGGTTGCCAAATTTGGTGAGGGCGCGATCGACTTTTTGGCGGGTTTCGCGCTTTGTGTCTTGGTCAAAGGCTAGAGTCCAGGGACGATCGGATCCAGTAAAGCGGAGTAAGTCCGCGATGAGTTCAGGCTTTTCCAGTGGGATCGCTTCTCCGGCGATTTTGAGGGTGCTGAGGTAGCCACCGTTGACGCCGTAGAGGGCGATCGCGATTTCTCCTTGGCTGAGGAGGGCGAGGGCTTTTTTACCGCCTTCGGTGATGGTGATATTGACGTGGGGTAAGCTGGCGACCCAGTTCCAGAAACTTCGATCGCCCTGGGGTTGGCTGAGGATGTCGTCTTGTCCGTTCACATGGGCTTCGATGACCCAGGCGGGGAGGAAGGCGGTGATATCGTTTTTCTCGGCGATTTGGATCCAAGATGAGACGGGGACGGCGGGGAGAAAGGCGCGCGAGCCGTTGCCGATCGGGGTTTCGTATTTGCGGGTCTTGCCTTTTTTACGATCGGTTTTGGGTTCGGAGAGTTTGGCTTGCCAACAGGTGCCGTCTTCGTTGAGAAAGAGGGCGGCGTGGAGGGTAGTTCTGACTTTTTGTCCGAAGCGAGTGTAATTCCAGTTCAGGGCATCGTGGATGGGACTTGCAACGTCGGATCCACTGATTTCGAGGTCGCTGACTATTTTTATGGCTGAGGAATATAGGGGTGAGACGATCGCGCTGCCCTCGATACACTCCCGATCGATGCTTAATTTGAAATCTTCTAGGGAAGGAGAAGAAGAATTTGAAAAAATTCTAGAATTTTCTGAAAAATTCTGTTGCGGCTGAACATCCTCAAAAGTGGGAGACGTAAAACCGCCAAAATCCTTGTGGGACATGACTTTGGTTCCTATAAGTAAGGGTAGGAACCGAGAGTAAAGCCAAGAACCAGACTAAAACCTTTGACATAAAGACATGTCAAAGCAGGACTTGCTGATGTTTACACCACAAGAATGTGGCATATAATTAGAGCAAGAAATTTTCAATTTGGTTATCGGATCAGCAAGAAGGCTTTTGGTTTTGCTCTTGGCTTGCTCCCGGTTATTGCTCGAACCTCATCTGTCGTTACACGACTAGGGGGTTCAAATTTTTTATGGGGCGTTTTTTTCATAACTGGCTAGATAAGCCTTGATGAAATCAGTCACTTCCTCCTTCATGATCAAGAATGCGACGCCTTTGCCTGTGATGGCAAAATGTCTCACTGATCCTACCGTAGAGTCGAGAGGTTGGCGATGTCTGTTTAGAGAGGTTGGTTCCCAAAGGGCAAGAACCTTAGCGAGTGGGAGATTTCGGATTTCTCTAGACGACATTCCGAACATCAGACGATTTTTGTTCATCCACATGGCATAGTCTCCGAGTTCAGTGAGTGGACAAGGGAGCCAGATTCGCATCCCTTTATCAGGGCGTTTGAAGTAGAGCGTGGTTCGTTCTGCGTTGTAGACGACTTGTCCCTTGCCTTTAGAGCGGATTGAGATGAGGATATGGGCTTTTCTGGGGAACTGAACGAAGAGGTCGATCGGATTTCCTTCCGGTTGAGTGATGGTGGGGAAGATTCTGATTCCTGATGCTTCAAACTCGGTCAGGAGTGCTTCCATGACGGTGATGATGCGGGTGAGCTTTTCAACGCGGATGGTGGGTGGGTAGGCAAGGGCAAAGAAGAATAAGCCGATCGGGTTGACGGTGAGGGAGGTAGCGATTCCGGCTGCACCTGCGGCAGCGGCTTCGAGGGAGAGACGATCGCGTTCTTGTTTGAGTTGTTCGAGGGCGGCGTGGTTATGGAGGGGAAGC
>JAAFJU010000092.1 GCA_013298165.1 Synechococcales cyanobacterium bin31.maxbin.ball.101
TTCCGGTGTTTATCACTGGTGGTACACGATCGGGATGCGCACCAATGCTGACCTGTACTCAGGTTCCATTGGACTCTTGCTCTTCTCGGCAGTGCTCTTGTTCGCGGGCTGGTTGCACCTGCAACCCAAGTTCCGTCCGAGCTTGGCCTGGTTTAAAAATGCTGAATCTCGTTTGAACCACCACTTGGCGGGTCTCTTCGGCGTCAGCTCCCTGGCTTGGACTGGCCACCTGGTTCACGTTGCCATTCCTGAATCCCGTGGACAACACGTGGGTTGGGATAACTTCATGACCACCTTGCCTCACCCTGCGGGTCTGGCACCTTTCTTCACCGGAAACTGGGGCGTCTATGCTCAGAACCCTGATGGAATGAACCATGTGTTCAATTCCGCCACTGGCTCTGGGACTGCAATCCTGACCTTCCTCGGTGGGTTCAACCCTCAGACTGAGTCCCTGTGGCTCACTGACATGGCTCACCACCACTTGGCGATCGCAGTGATTTTCATCATTGCGGGTCACATGTACAAGACCAACTTCGGAATCGGGCACTCGATGCGCGAAATCCTGAACGCACACAAGCCTCCTTCGGGCAAGCTGGGTGCTGGTCACACAGGCATGTTTGACACCGTCAACAACTCGTTGCACTTCCAACTCGGCTTGGCCTTGGCATCCTTGGGTGTCGTGACCTCCGTGGTAGCGCAACACATGTACGCAATGCCTCCTTATGCATTCATGTCTAAGGACTTCACCACAACGGCAGCGCTGTACACCCACCACCAATACATCGCAGGCTTCCTGATGGTTGGTGCGTTTGCTCACGGTGCGATCTTCTTCGTCCGTGACTACGATCCCGAAGCGAACAAGAACAACGTTCTGGCTCGGATTTTGGATCACAAAGAAGCCATCATCTCTCACCTGAGCTGGGCATCCCTGTTCTTGGGATTCCATACCTTAGGTCTGTATGTCCACAACGACGTTGTGGTTGCATTCGGAACGCCTGAGAAGCAAATCCTCATCGAACCCGTCTTCGCCCAATGGGTGCAAGCGTCGTCCGGTAAGGCGCTGTACGGTTTTGGTACGCTTCTGTCTGACCCAAGCAGCTTAGCCAGCATGAGCGGCGCAGCTTACTTGCCCGGTTGGATGAACGCCATCAACAGCGACAGCAACTCCTTGTTCTTGAGCATTGGTCCTGGGGACTTCTTGGTCCACCATGCGATCGCCTTGGGTCTGCACACCACCACCTTGATCTTGGTCAAGGGTGCGTTGGATGCACGCGGATCGAAGTTGATGCCAGACAAGAAAGACTTCGGTTATGCCTTCCCTTGTGACGGCCCTGGCCGTGGGGGTACTTGCGACATCTCAGCATGGGATTCCTTCTACCTGTCCATGTTCTGGATGCTGAACACGATCGGTTGGGTGACGTTCTACTGGCATTGGAAACATCTTTCCATCTGGTCTGACAACGTCGCACAGTTCAACGAGTCCTCGACTTACCTGATGGGTTGGTTGCGTGACTACCTCTGGCAGTACTCTGCACCGTTGATCAATGGTTACAACCCTTACGGCACCAACAATCTGTCGGTGTGGGCGTGGATGTTCCTAGGCGGCCACTTGGTGTGGGCGACGGGCTTCATGTTCCTCATCTCCTGGCGTGGTTACTGGCAAGAGTTGATCGAAACCTTGGTCTGGGCACATGAGCGCACTCCTTTGGCGAACTTGGTTCGTTGGAAGGACAAGCCAGTGGCACTGTCCATCGTTCAAGCTCGTCTTGTCGGTTTGGCTCACTTCACGATCGGTTATGTCTTCACCTATGCAGCGTTCTTAATTGCTTCGACTGCCGGGAAGTTCGGCTGATCACTAGCTGCTGAATCTTTGATTTGAGTCGCTAGCCAAAACCCTCCCTTCGGGGAGGGTTTTTTATTGGGTTAGAATGGGAAGGACTGATCGCACTGCTCTATTAACGGGCGATATGAAACGGGTGTTGGCGGTTGGGGGCGAAGGGGTGCGATCGATTGAACCTACCGATAGGGATTGATGGAAAAGCGATCGCCGATTTTGATTCCCTCCTATGACTTTGATGTATTGGAGTATTTTGGAGAATCCTTTGAGGTGGTCTATGGGATTCTTCATCCGTTTGAGCGGGTGGCTCCTGAGAATCGGGACATCATTGATGCAACCTGGGCACCTGATGTCAACAATCCTTATATCGGGACCCATCTCGAATTCGCAGCGAGGGGCAACGGTCCAGACTGGATACATTACCAAACGCTCATTCATCCCTTTGCTTGGCGCGACATCGTTGACATGCTTGGGTTCCCCTCACTGAACTACTTGAATCAATTATTGTTGGAGTGTTTTGTCGCTCGAAGACGAGACCACGGGGAAGAGATCGATCGGATGTTTGAGATCCTGGAACCCTTGGGTATTGATCGACCGACTGAAGGCCAGTTCCCGCCATTATTGCTAGATCAATTTCTCCGATCGTTTCGAGATAGAGGGCATAAGACGGTTCAACTGACCTCCCAGTTTGGGGATAAAACGGCTGTATTTGATGTTGAACACTTACTCAATCAAAAGCTTACGGCGCTCGATTCTGCTCTTCCCGGTGGCTCTATTGTTACGCTTCATTCAGAGGAATATCAACTGCTTTATGGTGTTCATTGGGATAGTGTATTTACGTTCCTCTGTGGACAAAAAGAAGAGGTTAGCGCGATCGTTGAGAAGTACAAATTTGAAGGATTCTTGTTTCAGCCAGGGATGACGCTTGGTTGGGAAAGTGACGAGATCATCATTGTTTAATCATTCAGTTAAATCTCCATACGCCCATGTCTACACCAACCCACCTGAAAGAAAATCTCCGATCGCATCTCCTGGAAATCGTCCGAGAACGCGATCCGTATTTTGCGACCCAGGGGCATTTCTACGTTGAAACCTATCTGCGCAAAACCCTCAGTCAATGGGGCACGGTCGAGATTCACGAATTCAAAGTTAAAGCCAGAACCCATCGTAATTTTCAACTGAATCTGCCGAGTCGAGATGGACGCGATCGATCGCCCATTTTAATCGGCGCACACTATGACGGCGTTCCTAACTCACCCGCCGCCGATGACAATGCCAGCGGTGTCGCCGTGCTCTTAGAACTCGCTCGCTATTTCCACAGACATCCGGCTAAACGTCCCGTGCGACTAATCGCCTTTGACCTCGAAGAATACGGGTTAGTCGGCAGTGAAATCTATGCAAAACAACTCGCAGCACAACAGGAAAAGATTCACATTATGTTGTCGTTAGAAATGCTGGGGTTTTGCAGTCAGGAACGCTATAGCCAACGCTATCCTGCACCGTTGGAGAAGTTTTATCCCGATCGGGGCAACTTCCTCGCCCTCGTTGGCAATATTCCCACCATTCCCGCCATGCTGCATCTCGGTCATCACGTTCGCCAAGCGGGAGTTCCTAGCCAATGGCTACCCGCAGGTTGGAAAGGGAAATCGATTCGGGAAACTCGGCTGAGCGATCACGCACCCTTTTGGGATCTCGGCTATCCGGCCATCATGGTCACTGATACCGCTTACCTCCGCAATCCCCACTATCATCAACCCACCGATACGATCGACACCCTTGATTTAGACTTTATGGCAGGCATCTGTCGTGGATTACAAACTGGAATCGATCGGCTGTAGCAGGAAGGCTAATTTCAACCCAGAAGTTCGTATTACAATAGAGCTAGAACGAGTCTCAAAGTCTCAAAGAGGTAAAACCATGGTTCAACCTGCACTTTTAGAAAAACTTCAAGATCTTTCTGAGGATCTTCAATCCGAAGTTCTCCAATATGTTGAGACTCTCCTCCAGGCTAAACAGGGTTCTCAACCGATTCAAATTGTAGAATCAGTATCAGAAAATGTAGAGCCAAAACCCCGACATGGCTATGGAAGTTGGGCAGGGGAGATCATGATGTCAGATGACTTTGATGAGCCGCTTGAGGATTTGCAGGATTACATGTAATGGGCTACTTACTCGATACTCATGCCTTCCTTTGGTACTTACTTCATGATCCAAATCTCAGTCAGCCTGTAAAAGACATCATTGATACCAAGACTGATCTGTATTTCAGCGTTGCTAGTCTTTGGGAAATTTCAATTAAGGTTAATATCGGTAAACTCCAGATCAATCGGTCCTTTGAAGAATTATTCGATGAATTGAATTTTATCAATACTCAAATCATACCTATTAGCCCTGAAGACCTCAAAACCTATACTGGTCTTCCACTTCCGACAGGCCATCGAGATCCTTTCGATCGAATGCTGATTTCTCAAGCAATAACCCGAAACCTTACTGTACTCAGCCGAGATACCAAGTTCAGGCCATATCCTGTTTCGGTCCTTTGGTTCTAAACCCCGAGCTAGCTCTGATGAAAAAGCGATCGCTCCGATCGACTCAAGGTCCATCGGTACCATGTAACCATCGGATCTCCTACAATGTTTAGCAGGAATGAATTTAGCGGGGCTGTCATGAGCGTTGATGAACTTCTCAAAGCTGTAGACACTTTGAGTGAGCCTGACCTTGAGAATTTGCTCAATCGCACACTGTTTGTGCGTGCCCGTCGCCGTGGTCCGATCGCGACACCCGAAGAATCCAGCCTACTTCGAGAAATTAATTGCAGCATCCCAGCAGAACTCAACGATCGCTATGAGATCTTGGCGGACAAACTGGATGAGGAAACCTTAATAGAGTCCGAATATCAAGAACTACTAAATATTGCCGATCAAATTGAAGCCTATGGTGTCAGACGGCTTGAGTCGCTGGTTAAGCTAGCCGAACTGCGACAAGTTCCACTCCTCCAACTGATGACCGATTTGGGCATCCAAACCCCTGAGATTCGGTAAGCAACTCATGGCCAGAGCAAAGATTTCCAAATCCTAACCGCGATCGGGCGGGCAACGATCGCCTTGCTCCAAACCAATCGAGCTTCTGTGGTTAATTTGCGTCGCGTTTTGCGGTTCCAAGGGTTGCATCCACCGAGTTAGTCCAAGGTTTTGGACTTGAGAAAACTTTGTATGTGAAGACAGAAATATCCGTCACAATAGAGGTAGCTGTGAGATTTTTAAGTTGAGGGTGTGATGTCTGGTGTAACAGGAGCTGTTTTGGCCGCGATCGCTGCTGTCTTTGCAACGATCGGATTTATTATGTTTGGGAAACCGAAGGCGACGGAATCGAGCACTCGGACGGCGACGGAACAAGTGATTCAGCCCGATCCGGTTCGCCCTGATCCCGTTCAATCTGTGCCCAGTCCAACCTTCGAACCGGAGGCTCTTCCTGTTGGCGATGCTTCCGTGGATCCTTGGGCAGATGAGCCGCAGTCTAATGGGCAACAGCCTAGTGAACAACCGTTCGGTGAGCAGTCTGATGCTTTGACGTTAGATTCTGTGGAACAGCCGGAGGAAACCTATGCTGCGGTCGGTTCAGACGTTTCAAATGAAGTTTCGACCGAGGTTGCCGATGAAGCGCCCATCGAACTGAACCTTGATGAAGCCACGCAGGTGGCGGAACCCGTTCAGTCTGAGTTTTCAATTCCGACGGTTCGCTATAGCAGTACGGCTTCTAAGTTTGCCGTTTCGCCAGCGGTTCAGCAGGTTCCTTTTGCCGCCATTCACGATCCACAACGGCCCTCCAGTCCTGAATTACAAACCTTGAGCCAACAAATTTTGGCTTGGGGAAGTTCTGGAACTGCTGAAAATTTGAAAACAGTGATTAGTTATGACAAACACCCAGATGCGTTAATTCGGCGCTATGTTGCAGTGGCGATCGGACAGGCGGCGAGTCAAGGGACGATCGGCCCTGAGATTCAATCTGCTATTCCGGTTTTGGAAGCTTTGACTTTGGATAGCGATGCCAAAGTTCAGAAAGTGGCTTTGAAATCACTGAATAACATTCAACGTTAGGAATCTAAATTGTTGGGTCGGTTGTGTTCGGGCTTCGACTCCGCTCAGCCCACGAGATCTTGAGGACTGAGCGGAGCCGTTCGCGAAGCGTTGCGTTAGCAAGGTCCGGCCTGAATAATATTGAGGACTGAGCGGAGCCGAAGTCCGGAAAGGAGACCGAAGTCCGCCTACAACAACGACGACAACTCATAAATTCGACGGACGATCGCCAAAATCTTATCACCATAATCTGTCGCCGACTGCCAACGTCCACTCAACTGCCCCACCAACGGCGCAATCCCCCGCGTCACAAACCGAAAGCGCGGATTAATACTCTCCTGCACCAGCGGCTCAATACTTGCGTACGCCTTCAGCAACTGCACATGGGCACGCACCCCCAACCGCGCACTCCCGAACGATGCCCCCTCCGGCCCACTCCCCGGTGTCCCCATACCTGCAAAATTATTCTGACTCGCCTTCACCACCCCACCAAATCGCAGAAAATTCGTCTCAAGACACATCTGCGCAAAGGCAATATCGTAATCTACCCCCTCGATCGCACTTTCCTCACGGTACAACTTCGCAATATCTGGAAAATCCCGAATCGCCAACTCATTCGTGCCCTTCAAAAACATCATGAGCTGTAACTCAGTGGTCTTGCCATGATCCATAATCCGATCGAACGACCCAGGACAAATCTTCAAAATCGACTTCAAAATCACCGTCCGACTTGGCGCATCCCAGCCCACGGAAATATTGTAATCCCGCAACTCCACCGCCTTCACAAATACAACGCTGCCGTAACTCAACCGACGAACATTCGGCAACGTCGAAAGATCAACGCCTAAACGATCGACTAAATCAATGGGAATATAGGCATTGCCATTCACCAAAATCCCCTTTTCACCATAGATCTGGCTATTCAGATTGATATTAATCGTCGGATAGACTTCGCCGGGATTGGGTCCGCCCAAATCCTTCATCCAAGCCTGCAATCCATCCGCAATTCCCAGTGCCAACTCGCGCCGTTGGTTTTGTAAAATGTACCGATCGTCCACATTGGTCAAAAATCCAACCTGCAAATACAGCGAAGGCGTCACCAACTGCCGACAAAACGCTAGATTTCCGGACCCGATCGTCGTATCCGGTTTTGCACCTCGATTTGGCAAATTGGGCAACCGTTTGGTCATGCCTAGCAGCACCAACTCCGCGTGCCGCCGCCGCACATCATTTTGATTAATATAAAACGCACTACAGCCGCGCACCAGAGGATTATTCGCCGCATCCCCGTGCAGTTCCAGTGACACATCATCATTGCGCCCGCGCTGATTAATCCAAGCCAACGTCTGATCAAAACTCTGATCATCCGGCACCGACAACACTTCGAGACCCCGCGATCGCAGTTCCGCCTGCAGCAAATCCCGCAGCAAAATCATCTCCCTCGCCTCAGTGCTCCCCGTGATCACCGTGCCCGAGTCAATGATTCCGTTCTCCACACCGCCATGTCCTGCGGACAGAAAAATGCGTCCCATAACAAAATTCTACCTATAATCCCTAGTCATTATGGACGATGAATCGAAATCTGGGTGTTTTGATTCCACCCCGTCCCGCCCAAGCTAAAATGGAACTGCCCAAATCGCTCTACAACCTTGGTGCCCCCATGACGCCCCTCACTCTCCCTGAACTCCAAACCCACCTGCAACGCTTGCCCCATTGGCAACATCGCAACACCAAACTCCACCGCGAATATAAATTTCCCGACTTCATCGCCGCCTTCGGATTCATGAGCAGCATGGCCCTCTACTCCGAAGCGATCGGCCACCATCCCGAATGGTCCAACGTCTACAACCGCATCACCGTCGAACTCACCACCCACGACGCCGGAGGCATCACCACCAAGGACATCGACTGGGCCACCAAAGCCGAAGCCCTAGCCCCGAAAGCCTAGCCCCAAAGCCCGTAAAATCCCATAAACGTTGAAAATGTGACTTTATTTGTCCAGTAAATTTACGGATTCGCTGGTTTTTAAGTGAAAATCTCCGGAAAAGTCATCTATCTCTGGAAGAGTAACCCATAAGCATCATGGGTTAATTTTGGGTACGCAGTCATGTTTTCACAAGAAATGGTTTTCTCTGGAGTTACGAAGTCTGAAACGGTTGACATGAATGCGGACTTTTTGCGATCGGACGGCTGGCGCAAAATTGTCGCGCAAGTCGAATCCGCTCTCTGCCGCGAAGACCGATCGCGCCAAGCCCTGGACCAGCTTCAGCAACTCGCCGCTGAGCAAGGAGCTAGTACCCAATTCCTCCTAAAGTCCGTCATCCGGGAAACCATTCGCCTCACTCTGGAATGTTTTGGTGACGCCCCCGAACTGCTCAAGCGCGGTGAAGCACCTGTTGCCGCCCCCGCTGAAGTCGTCCCTGTCAAACCCATCCCCCTCACTCCCGAACAAAAAGAAGCCCAAGACGATGCTGCCGTCTTCACGGCCATGTCTCGGGTCCTCCAACCTGCAAAACCTGACAAGTCCCTCCGCGATGGTCTCCGACCAACCATAGGTCATCGGCTCCGTCCCACCGCTCCCAAGCTCAGCCCCGCCGAAATCGCTCAGCAGGCCATCCAAACGCGAGAAGCTTCTCTGAACGCCCTGTGCAGCGCCTTCCGTCAGCACCGATCGCACCTCGGACTCAGCCTCAAACAAATCCATTCCACGACCTTTATTCCCCTTCATCATCTTCAATCCCTCGAAGAAAATAAACTCGATCGGCTCCCCGAAGACGTCTACCTACGCGGCTTTCTGCGTCGGCTTGAAAAATGCTTTGACCTAGCTGACGGTCAACTGAGCCATCATCTGCCCGCCGTGAAAGTTGAACGCTCGGCCCTCACGTCTCCAACCGTCGCCCCGACCCGATCGGTCTCCACCGGGTTCGCCAGTAGTAATCCCAACTACGCCTACATTGCCTACGCGGCTCTCATGGCAGGCGGCGTCTGCTGGATTGCCCAGCAAGGCTCCCCCAAATCCAACCTCCCCCAACTCAAAATCGACACCCCCGTCAGCGGACCCCAAAACAACCCGCAAAAAACCTCCAGCCAACAAGTCCAACAAACCCAAGCCAAACTCGCCCAAAATATCGCCCAACCCGAAGCCTTCGCGTAAGCGAGCCTAGAAGCTCTGTAGAAGGCCCGATCGCCCCGTGTTTTTGCAGACAAGCTCCGCAAAAATGCGGGGCGAAATCGTCTATTTAAATGAGAGAACCATAAAGATCAGACTTGCCCCTTGACGAAAATACCCACTTCATTACAAAGTATTAACAGTCTTGCGCTCCACTGTTAGGGGTATCGCAGAGCATAAAACTTCAAGATTTGGAGTGACGGCTCTGGGATCCAGCAACGACTCTGTTAACGCAGACATTGTGTCGAGGGTTCGTATTGCAAGGTGTGTTAAAGCCATTGCAGCCACCGAGTACCCGGATGTTGTGCAGAACAAGATCTAAGGATTTTTATACTAATGACGACTGCAATTCCTTCCCAAATCAAGTACGACATTAAAGATATTGGTTTGGCTGAGTCTGGTAAACAGCGCATCGAGTGGGCAAGCCGCGAAATGCCCGTTTTGAAGCAAATCACTGAGCGCTTTGCAAAAGAGAAGCCCTTCGCAGGCATCAAAATCTCGGCTTGCTGCCACGTGACCACTGAGACCGCAAACCTTGCGATCGCTCTCAAAGCAGGCGGCGCTGACGCAATCTTGATCGCCAGCAACCCTCTCTCCACTCAAGACGACGTTGCAGCTAGCCTTGTTGCTGACTACGGCATCCCCGTCTACGCCATCAAAGGTGAAGACAACGCGACGTACCACAAGCACGTTCAAATCGCCCTCGACCACCATCCTCAAATCATCGTCGATGACGGTTGTGACGTGGTTGCGACCTTGGTTCAAGAGCGCCCCGGTCAAATCTCGGAACTCATCGGCACCACTGAAGAAACCACGACTGGCGTTGTGCGTTTGAATGCAATGTTTGCTGATGGCGTGTTGACCTTCCCTGCGGTTAACGTGAACGATGCTGAAACCAAGCACTTCTTTGACAACCGTTACGGTACAGGTCAATCGACCCTCGACGGAATCATCCGTGCTACCAACGTCTTGCTCGCAGGTAAAACGATCGTTGTCGCAGGCTACGGCTGGTGCGGTAAGGGTTGTGCAAACCGTGCCCGTGGTTTGGGTGCTAACGTAATCGTCACTGAAATCAACCCTGTGGCTGCGATCGAAGCGGTGATGGATGGTTTCCAAGTGATGGCGATGGATGACGCGGCTAAGGTCGGCGATATCTTCATTACTGTGACGGGTAACAAGCACGTCATTCGTAGCAACCACTTCGACGTCATGAAAGACGGCGCAATGGTTTGCAACTCCGGTCACTTCGACATCGAAATTGACCTTGAGTCCCTCAAGAACAAGTCCACGGGCGTCAAAACCGTTCGTAACTTCACTGAAGAGTACAGCTTGAAAAATGGCAAGTCCGTCATCGTCATCGGTGAAGGTCGCCTCGTCAACCTGGCAGCGGCTGAAGGCCATCCTAGTGCTGTGATGGACATGAGCTTTGCGAACCAAGCGTTGTCGGCTGAGTTCTTGGTTAAGAACCAAGGTAAGCTTTCCGCTGGTGTGTACTCCGTGCCTAAGGATCTCGACCAAGAAATCGCTCGTCTGAAACTTGAAGCAATGGGCTTCTCGATCGATTCCTTGACCGACGACCAAATTGCTTACACCAATTCTTGGAACTCTGGGACTTAATTCTCCCAATGTCTGACCGTTCAGACTGGTTTTGATTGTTTAAGGATTTAGATGCTAATGAGGACGATCGTTCAGGTAATACTGAACCGATCGTCTTTTTTTTGTTAAACTGAAGGTAGTAAACATCTCGGCACATTAACCCATTGAGGTTGTTATGGTTGCACAGTTAGACGTTGAAAAACCGATCGCTCCCCCGACGCAACAGACGATCGAGATCGGGAAAATTACATTGATGCTACCGACGACGGTTGACCCGAAGCCTTACATTCGTCAGATTTTGCGCGTGGATCTGGAATCGATTACGCATCCGAAGGCGCGGGAATGTTTGGAGTTTGGGTTGCAGGATGCGACGACGGATGCAGATTTTTCGAGTTTGATCGAGACGTTTCATATTTTTAGTACTGAAGCAAATGCCGATCGTTTTTTTGCAGCACTTGAACCCGTTGAGAACCGTGGACAGGTGTTTCATTCGGTAGATGACTTGAGAAAAGAGTTTGGGCTTGAAGAAGACAATGCCTAAGTCACTGGGAAATGAATCCCAACGATCGTGTTCGGTTTAAAACGGCGCGATTTCATTATGCGAAATAGAATATTTGGCTAGAGCTTGGGGAAAGGCGATCGGTCAGTTTTTTCGTCGCAGGATTAACCGAGAAACGCCAATATTTGCGGGAACTCCTGTGATCAAGGATATCAGAAGGGAATATATAAATAGCTGATATATAGCTAGTCCTATTCCGCGTTGGTCTGCTAATCCAGGAATGGTAGTCTTGCGTATGTTGATGACCGCTTCACCGTAAGATTGATAGAACGATAGAAGCAGCCAAGAATTAAGACCAACCCAAATTAAGGTAGACAAGATCAAAACTTTATCTCTTGAAAGTTTTAAGAAATGCCAAGTCCAATAACTCAGAAGTTGTAATGGTATTAATGCAACCATTAAGTATATGGCTGAGAGAATCACACAATAACTCAGAAGTTGTAATGGTATTAACGTAACCATTAAGTATATGGCTAGGGGAATGCTGATCCAAAGAATTAAAGACATTGCTAATTACCTCATAAGCTGATCGTTGTTCCCTTGTCTGTTGCTCTAATGATGTGATATTGGGCTATCTGAGGTAAAGATGGTTTTTTTGATAAAAGTCAAAAGAGCGTCTATTTTTGACTTTTATCAAATCCGATAAGATTAATCATTTCGATTTTTGCCGTTTTTTTGATTTAGTGCGAAGGCGGCTCAGCGTTTCCTGGGTCATCCCTAAGTATGAGGCGATGTGGCCGAGTGTCACTCTATCTTCAATATCAGGATGTTCTTGTAGTAGGGCATGGTAGCGTTCTATGGTTGATTGGGTTTGAAAAGAGGCGATTCTCTGTAATAAAGCCGTGTAGTAAAGTCCCAGTAGGCATTGATTTAAATCAACCCAAACTCGATCTTGACGTGCTAGATATTGCAAGTCGTCATAACTAACGCAAAGAAGTTCGCAATCTGAAATGGCAATGATCGTATCTTCACTGGGAGTACGATGAACAAAACTGAAATAGGAAGAGGCAAAATCTTCTTCAAAACAAAGCCAACGGGTAATCTCTTTGTCATAAGAGTTATAGAACGATCGAACTCCTCCTTTGAGCACAAAGTAAATATGGTTGGATACTTCGCCCTCTGCTAGAATCAAAGACGCTTTAGGAAACTCTAGCTTATGAATAAATCGACAAAGATCCTGCTGCTGCTGTGGGTTAAGCGGAGTGAGCCTACTAAGCTTCTGTAAAAGTTGTTCGTGCATTATTCTATAACCTTTAGCGCGCGTTTGTTTGGGCCGCGTGCGTTGCTTCGCTTAACGCACGCTACGGGGTCGATCGGGTTTGGGGTTTGGACCTATTTTTAAGAACTCTAAACGTCTAAATTATCCAGTAATTGGGCCATCCGTTGTTTATTTAAGCCGTCTTGACAGGAAATCTCCACCAGGGGCCGAAGCGTTCCTCCGTCAAATTTGCTGGCCACCCATCTACAATGCGATCGGCGATAGCCCAACCAGTCTTGTTGCGACACTCTGAGATATCGCCACTGCTTTTCACGATAATCTTTGGGACCCTCTTTTTCAGATTGATACTTTTTCTCTAGCTGCTGATAGACAGCTTCCATGTCTTGATAACTTTGCCGTTCAGATTGGCTGGCGCAAATCGTAAGATTGTAATCACTTTGCGCTTTTTTGCAATCAATTTTTTCTTCGTTTTGAGCGATCGTAGGCATTGCACTTAGCATCAAACCGATCGTGAAAACTCCAGCCAGCCAAAAGTTTCGCATCTTTCAGGAACCCCTCTAGAATCGGTGTGAATGTCGGTGTGAATGTAATAGCTGTGAATGCTTCCAAACACCACAAACTTGACTACATCACAGCCAACATAGCCTTATGCAACTGTCATTGACCAAGGACTGACCGTTTACAATTAACTTGCAACATTTGATTGCCTCCCTTCTGAAATTCGTAGTCAACAGATTTCACCTGCACATCAAAACCCTGACTAGATAGTTGTTCAATGACCGTCTCTATATATGCCGATGGCTCTCCATCAAGCTTAAGCAGAGGAAAAACCCGAACTTCTTTCGCGACTCGTAGAAGTTCAGCCATTGAAGCAAGGTGAAAATCGAGTGATAGCTGTTCCGAATATAAAAAGAGCAAGTGGGAACAGAGGCATAATTCAAATTGATGATCAGCTAGCTCTAAATTCGGTAAAGATTGGTATTGATAGCGTTTTTCAATACGACCTACTTCATAATCCAGCAAAAATCTTTCCATTGCTGCAAGGCGTGCTTGTCCGAGTGCATCGGCATCCTGGAAGTTTTTCCAAATATATTGATGGGAATTCTGTTTCACTTGTGAGATCACAGGCTCGTAAGTTTCTTGAACCCGCTGCTTTATCTGATCAGCAGAAAATTCATAGACTGGATCAATAGAAATGACGGAATTTCCAAGTTCTGTCATTTCAGCATTAAAACTCGCTGGACCATCTCCACAACCCAGAATTTGTTTGCTTAGATCGGATTGGGATAGATCGAACATCAACCGATATTCTTCTAATGTTCTGCCCCAAGGGACAACTTCATTCAGTTTCATAATTACCTCAGCAAAATTTTAATGACATTGTTGATCAGAATGGAAGGCTCACACCACACTGGAAAGTTCATCGAGTTTGCAATAAAACACAAGTGATGTGCTTGTTCATGCAATTTTTCTGCGTGTTTTTTGTCATTGTTGGGTGCGATCGTTACAACGGGTTTCAGGACAACCTCAGTAAAGCGTCCACCTCCATTTTCGGTCTCTAGCATTGTGCCAACGGCTTGATCGAGATAGTGAGTCACGACGATCGAGGCTTCGGCGCAGAGATGGAGATACCAAAGCATGTGACAAGATGATATCGACGCAACGAGTAATTCCTCTGGATTGTATTTGGTTTGATCTCCACGAAAAGCAGGGTCAGACGAACCTGAAATCAGTGGCTTACCTTTTACAACGATTTCATGCGATCGTTCATAAGCCCTGTAGTTGGCTGTACCCTGACCCAGATTACCCGTCCAGAGTACCTGAGTCTGATAGTGACGGGTCTTGTCATTTGCCATGAAAGTGCCCTCCTTAAATCGGATAAAAGTTTAATTTTTCTGCACCGTAGAAACCCAGCTCCATCCAATGAAAAAGATTTGTAAGGGTGCGCGGAATAGCAGGTAGATTGGTCCGTTTTCGTTTCCACCAAAATTCACAGAATTAACTGCGGCATAGACATTCGATGGAAACACACAAACTAAAAATGCAATCAACAGGATTCCGGTCAGTCGAGAATATTTAGGCGTCAGCAAACCGATCGCAAAACAAAATTCCAAGATGCCCGTTGCATAGATGATGAAATATCGACCTGGTACAAATTCAGGCAGCATTTTAACCATGTCATCATCTAAGAGGAAGTGACTGACTCCCGCAAAGAGAAGCATTGCGGCTAAAGCAATGCGTCCACAGAGTCGATAGCGAATCGGCTGTTGACTAAAAAAGATAAACCGAATCAAGATTGCAAAGGCAAAGGTCGCCAACAAAACAATTAAGGTTGCCATTGTTTGATGTCCTTCTTAAGTTGTCAGTGAATGGGGGTTGAGAGATGAATTGAATGTTGTCACTGTCAACTCCCAGTAAATCGTGGTATGTTGTTAGTGTCAACATCAGCGGAGTCAAGTTTTGTGAAGCCACCGAAGCCACCGAAGTCGCCTGTCTCGCCTCAATGCGATCGTTATCATCATGGGGACTTACGGCAGAGTTTAATTGATGCGGCGATCGAGCTGATTCAGACGAGTAATGTGGATCAGTTGTCCTTGCGTGAGGTGGCACGACAGGTGGGCGTTTCGCATAACGCGCCCTATCGACATTTTCCGGATAAGGAGGCGTTACTCAGTGCTGTGGCGGAACAGGGCTTTCAGCGGTTACGACTGGCAACGGAAAATGCTTTGGTCGGGACATCTTCAAATTCGGCTGAACGGTTACGGGCGATCGGGTCTAGTTATGTTCAGTTTGCCATTCAAAATCCAATGTATTATCGGGTCATGTTCAGTGAATACAATCGTCGTCAGGATGAAGCTTTAAAGGCTGCGATGGCGCAGTCATTTGCGGTGCTATTCATGGTGATTCAGGAGGGGCAAGCAATAGGATATTTTCGACTCGGCGATCCACGACTCATGGCACAGACTGCTTGGTCATTGGTTCATGGGATTGCGATGCTGACTATTGATGGTCAATTACCTGACTTCGATGGAGAAGAATTCGATCGGTTCTTACAGGTCTCAACTCAAATGTTGATTGAAGGTTTTGTCATTAGATGCTAATAGACGGCTTCCATGTCTTGATACTCAATGAGAAGAATTCAGTAGACTAAATCGAGTCAAACCACCAATAATCGCACCGATCGGCGCTAAAATCGCTGGCCCAGCGAGTGCGATTCCTAATCCCTGTCCTTGGTAAGCTGGGTCCTTAATAATAAAAACAATAAAAAAAAGTAAAAGACTATATCCGCCTGTAGCAATAGTCGCTCCGGCTATTGACCAAGTTATTATCTTGTAAAATATTGCTCCAAATCTTTTATATTTAATTAAAGCTCCAAGACCAGCCGTCAGTAAGCAACTGGGTAAACCACAAATGATTCCCCAATACAAAAGCGTAGAAAGCATAGAAACTATGGCATTAATCATTGATAATATTTATAACTAGCCAAAACATCGCACTATTCGGTACAGACAGGTCGAACTCCTCTTGATCTCGATCGTACAATATTCGCCCGTCCCTCCAATTTCCCTTAAGAAAATCTAAAAACTCAATCTACAACACGCTTGAAAACCCAGATCAAATCCGCTACGCTAAATCTCACAGAATGCAATCATGCATCTAGACCCAAAAATTTGAGCGCCAATGGCTAGTGTTGTAGCACTAACCATCGGCTAAACCACACGCGCTGACAGTACCAGCGGGCGGTTCTCCGGCCATGTTAACACGTAGCCTTATGAGCCATCCCACTAACGATTCACCGTGGGGTGGCTCAAGTTTTTGGTTTTTTCCACCCTAGAAAAAACTAAAAACCACCATGAACATGGCCCAAGACTCAAGCGACCGATCGACCCGATCGGTTGCAGATCCCACGCGCGTCCTTCTCATCGGCAGTCGCAGCGGGATTCAAGAAACGATCGACCACCTCTGCATCTTGCACTTCTGCGACCACGCCGAATGGAGCAAAATCCAACCGCATCCAACTCGACAAGGCGACTTCCTCAGCACCATGACTAAATGGAGACTATAAAAAACAAGAACTCCATCTCAAAGTCCCCCTTCCCAAGGGGGATTTAGGGGGATCGGGATTTCCAACGGAGAAACACGATCGCCGGGATACTTTCCGATGTAATGCGGTAGGATCTGAAACACACCAAAATTGCTGAAATGGATTGCGATCGTATGTTAGACCTAAGCCGGATTGGGGAAACGCCGAAAAAAGAGAAGCTCACGGTGCTTGCGGCAGAGGACCAAAAGCAGCTTTCGAAAATGCGATCGAAGTGGCAAAAAATCGCCCAATCCACCGATCGGATCAATCGTCCCCGCGCCGAAAAAACCATTCAAGCCATCTACGCCTACGCCAACAAACCCAAACCCGAAATCATCTTCTTTGACAGTCCTCATCCACCTGCGATCGCCCACTTCTCAAATCAAAAACAGCTCTACACCCCCAGCTATCTGCTCCGAAAACTTAGATACAAGCTCAACAAGGCCATTCGTCAAGAAGTGGCACGATCGTTACGCATTGAACTGCATGATTACTTTTTAGAAACACCGCTCTGTGAATTTAGTACGGTGCTATATGAAGATCTAGAAGCGCAAATGGGATTGACAGAACCGATCGCGAAGCTGGAAATGGGAATGTATGCCTATTACGAGTTTATGCGACGATTCATTGATCCAAAACCTGTCGAAGCCGAATGGAAACTCTTGCAGACTTGGGCCAAGGAAGGGCAATGGAGTTTTGCCTTTGAAGATCTGTGTTTGATTTGCGATCGGCCTACGGAGATTGTCATTCCTAAGGCAGGGAAACCAGGGACGGTAATGCTTAAGTTTGCAGATGGAGTTTCTTTTTAAGCGCGATTCTGTGCAATGTTAGAGTTCGATCGGCTGATTGAAGGCCGATCGAACTCTAATTCTTAGGAGAATGACCCATGACGATCTCGATGTATCAAGCTTCAGTGCCGCCATTGGTGCGGACGTTGACGAATTTTATTGGGATTTTGGAAAAGGGAGAGGCATCTGCGATCGATCGTAAAATCGATCCGTCCGTATTGATTAATAGCCGCCTGTATCCTGACATGTTGCCATTGATTAAACAGGTTCATATTGCAGCAGATATTTCTAAAAGAGGAGCCGCGAGATTAGCAGGCGTTGAAGCTCCGAAACATGAGGATAATGAGACGACGTTTCCTGAATTAGTTGAGCGGTTGAAAAGTACGATCGCCTTCCTGGAAACCTTGACGGCTGAACAGATTGACGGGACGGAAGGGAAGTCCATTACGTTACCAGTCGGTAAGGAAACCATGACCTTTGAGGGGTTGTCGTATCTGTTGGGCTTCGTGTTGCCAAACGTGTACTTTCACGTCACGACTGCCTATAATATTTTGCGCCATTCCGGTGTTGAGATTGGGAAGGTTGATTTCTTAGGTAAAGCGTAATATCAAATCTAGAAGTAAATCAATACAGTCTGGCGAACCGCCCCCAGCCCCCAATTCTGGGGGAGCCAGAGTTAGAATAGTTTCATGTCCCCCCAGAATTGGGGGTTAGGGGGCGGTTATGAAGCCGCGCAGACCCGATCGAGCATTTTACGAGTCGCTTCAGATTGAGGGGCCATTAGAGGCTTGAAGGTAACACCATCTGAGTTGACGACTTGGAACTTGCCGTTGCAAGGCGTGTAGGCAAAGGGCCGATCGCGCCCGATTTGGTAGGTAAAGAATTTACCCGTGCGTTGGCCCGGTTGAATGGAATCCAGGTTGAGAAAGACTCGTTCGCCTGTGGAGGCTTTGCCTTGCTCTTCCCAGCGGGCCTCATCTCCACCGCAAGCGATCGCGGCAGGAATACAGGTGCTGAGGGCAAGAAGAGTGAGGAGGATGGGTTTCAGCATAAGGTTCTCCGAGGGTGACTTTAAACTGTAAACAGTAAGCAGGTTTATGACTTAGCTGTACAACTTAAGCTCGGAGAGTTATGCAGTGAAGAGTGATACATTGAACAGCGATATTCAAAGTTCGATCGTTACAATCGTAATCCGCGCCGAACTAGAAGTTGGCGCTCTAGAGTGCGAAGTCTACTCGAAGTAGACTAACAAGAGGAATTATAGGGTTTTCTTGAGTCAGTGCCCACTGACTTCGCCCTCAAGAGCACCGAATTCATTCCGGTGCGGTCCAACAACGCAGCGAAGAGTCGTTTGAATTTGGAACTGCTGTATCAATCTGGAACAATCACCGAAATCGCCTTAGGCACCACTTTAAAATGAGCCGGGGTCTGCGTCGTCAGTTCTCCATCGGTATTAATGGAAAACGATCGCTTCGTCTCCACCCAAAACTCCCGTCCCTGCTGCGCGTAGACATAGGGCGACAAATGATGACGGCCTTTGTACATCGCAGGCAGCAGCTTGATCCATTGCCACATGCCCTCAATCTCTAAACTATACAAATCCAATCGATCGTCCGCAATAGACGCATCATGGGCCACCGCCAATCCCCCGCCATAATACAATCCATTTCCCACCGCCACTTGAATGGTTTTGACGTGATCCACCTGTTCCCCCGATCGAATCGTCACCGTAAAAGGCCGACTCGCCCAAATCGCCTGTAGCGCCGCCATCCCATAGGCAAACACGCCCCAGCGCCGTTTAGCTTGGCGCGTCAGCCGTTCTGTAATGTCCACACTCAATCCAAAACTCGCCACATTAAAAAAATAATGACCATTCACAGAACCCAGATCAATGCGTTTCATTTCCCGTCCGGCGATCACCTGACAGGCGATATTCATATTGCTTGGAATCCCCAAGGTGCGGGCCAGATCATTCGCTGTTCCCAACGGTAAAATCCCCAGGGGAAGCTGCGTTTCAACCAATCCCGCGATCGCCGCATTCAACGTTCCATCTCCCCCACCCACAATCACCAAATCCACCAATCCCTGATGGGCTGAAATGACATCCGAAATTTGACGAGAATGCTCGA
>JAAFJU010000270.1 GCA_013298165.1 Synechococcales cyanobacterium bin31.maxbin.ball.101
AGATTTCATTGAAATTCTCCTTTAGGTGCGGGAATGAATGGTGTTCAAATCTCGATAACTCTAACTTACCCACTTGTTTCAGGTTATCTATCAGGTCCGGATACTTTTTCTATTAATTTCTTTTCATGCCACTCCGTTTACTTCATCCCCAGCCAGGGCAAAGGGTCTTCCGCTACCCAACCCAGCTTGGTATTCGATCGCACCTCAAAATGCAAATGCGGCTCCTTCACACTCGGCACTCCCGTCTGCCCTACGGTTCCGATCGTCTCACCCTCACTCACCCGCTGTCCCAGCTTCACCGCCACAGAACCCAAATGGGCATACCGCGTTTGGAAGCCCTTGGGGTGGTTGATCACAATAAGATTGCCAGAAGGACCTTGGGATCCAGCAAAAGCGATCGTCCCTGGGGCTACCGCCAAGACCGGAGCCTCCAGCTTCGCCGCAAGATCAACACCAGAATGGGACTCTAGACGAGTATTCGGACGAAAGCCAAATTTAGTCAGGACAGGCGCAGCCATCCGGAGTGGGAATGTGAACTTCAGAACAGAACTCGGGACGATCGCAGGAGTATCGTAGCTGGGCGACCAGGTAATCCCCGGAATAAACAGCGTGGATGGGGCAGGCTGACAGCCATTCAGTTCAAATAGCACATCGGCTCTGACCTTGTACTGCTTCGCGACATCCCGAATCAACCGTCCAGGGGGAACATTCACTCGAATTCCATTAAAAGGAGGAATAAGCAACGTCTCACCAATCGGCAACACCGTCGATCGGGCATTGACATTGAGACCCATAATCGTCTCAGGACGGAGCTTATAGCGTTTGGCGATGTCTGCGAGCGTCTCGCCGGGGGCAATGCGATGGGACGCCAACCGATCGAGTAATGGCAACGGGCAACTCTGGGCGATCGCCCTGGAGTCAGCTTGCACACCGAATCGTTGAACAAAATTAAAAGGCAACCCAGATAACAATGATCCGAGCGGCAATGACCCAGGCGACAAAATTGTCACAGCAACAAATATGTTCGAACTAACCAATAATTGGAGAAATTTCATGAAAATTCAGTACGGAAATAATGAACTGTTTGAAAGAACACAGGTAGATCGGAAAAGACTCTTTCTTTGGGCAGGCGACGATCATTACAAAGAAAAGGTTTACTAGGATTAATTAAGAATAAAAGATTAACAAATGCGTGTTAGTACTGATTACAGCAGAATATGGAGTCTAAGCCTTTACTCTAGATTTATCTGCTTCAATAAATTGCTTTTCAAAAAGTTTATTTTGATCTTTCTTTCTCCGATCTATCTTAAACTAGCACTCCCATCTCACGAACTTGATTACTCTCGTCAGCCAAGCATCTAGCCAGGATTTAGGAATCATGGGTATTAAAAAAATAGCAGCGATCGTTCCTTGCTTTAATCGCAAAGACAAGACGATTCGTTTTTTAAATCGCATGGAGCGTCAGACCTACGCCGCACTGGATGTCATTGTCGTGGATGCGGGTTCGACTGATGGAACTCAAGAAGCGATTGCGGCACAATTTCCTCACATTACCGTCTTACAAGTCCCTTCAAATTGTTACTGGACGGCCTCAACCAACGCTGGTGTTCGATTTGCTCTGGACGCGGGATATGACTATATTCTGACAATTAATGATGACTGCACGGTCAAAGAGCGCTATGTAGAAACACTCTTTGATATAGCCCAGCGCTATGACGTCCGGATTTTGGGCAGTCGGATTGATTATTTGCCTCAACCGGGATTAATTTGGGCGATCGGAACGGCCGTCATCTGGGGAACTCGTTTACTCAAGCTCAATACCCACGATGTCTTAGAACAACACCTGGGGGAAGAATTTCGAGCGCGGGATGTGATCTACGTGAAGGCCATGCCGGGAAATGGCGTCCTGATTCACCGATCGGTGTTTGAAGAAATTGGCCTGTACAACGAGAAAATGCTGCCCCATTACCATGGCGACTCAGAACTCGTCATGCGTGCCGTCAAGCATGGCATCGAAAGCGCTGTGACGCAGCGGGCGATCGTCTACGATGACTCCCCCTTACCCCAGCAGCAACGACAAGCAAAACGCGATCGGCCCCAGCAGTTTTGGATTCAGGACTTTGCTGAAACCTTCTTCAGTCGTCGATCGGGTTGGTATCTACTGCCCCGCACTTACTTGATCTGGCGCTATTGTCCCTGGCCTCAAAAAATTCAGACCTTAATCAAAGGGACCTTAGGCGTCATGGTGGGATGGCTAGGCTTGCGGACGATTAGGGCCATTCAGTCCATCGGACAGGCTCACAAGCCTGAGCTTCAGCCCAGACCCGAAGCCATCGCCCTCTCGAAACAGACCTCTCGGCACTAATCCCCAGCGCTAGCCTACGGCTATCCAACAAAGTCACCCGTCTCCTGAAGGGCATTCAATCGAGCATAGAGACCACCTTGACCAATCAGCGTTTCGTGATTTCCCACTTCTAGGATTTCACCTTGATCGAGGACGACAATTTGGTCCGCTTCACGAACCGTGCTGAGACGGTGGGCAATGATAATTAAGGTACAGGTCCCAAACAGCGATCGCATCGCCACTTGAATCGCCCGCTCTGACTCATAATCCAAGCTGGACGTCGCCTCATCAAAGACCAGCACATCCGGTTTCATGACCAAGGCCCGAGCAATGCCCAGCCGTTGACGCTGACCACCCGACAGCCGCACCCCGCGCTCACCCACCACCGTGGCAAAGCCTTGGGGCAAGGTTTTGATGAAGTCTTCAGCTTGGGCAATGCGACAGGCTTGGAAAATTTCGTCGTCGGTGGCATCAGGGTTGCCATAGCGCAGGTTGTCCCAGAGGGTGCCATTGAAGACATCCACCTCCTGATGCACGATCGCCAGCCGACGACGATACCCCGTCACATCCAGCCGACGAATATCCTGACCGTCGATGCGAATGGTGCCTGTTGTGGTTTCAAAGTAGCGGAATAAGAGCTTGACTAGCGTGGACTTCCCGGAACCCGATCGGCCCACCAAGGCCACGGTTTGATAAGGCTCGATGGTGAGATTGATCTGTTTCAACACAGGTCGATCGGCATCGTAACCAAAGCTAAGCTGGTCAAACTCGACTTTACCGCTGAAGGAATAGGTAGGAATTTGCTCAGCATGGGTCAACACCGCACTGTCCGTCCCTTTAGCCAAGCGCATAAATTCATGGAATCGGATCATGGAGGCATAGCGCCGCGCCACGACCTCCGCCAAGTTACAGATCGGCTCGACTTCGGCATAGGCCATACTCGACACCGTCAGCACCGTGATGAAATGCCCCAGGGAAATGCGGCCTTCCACCGTCGCCCATAGCGTCAACACCAGCACCAAAAAGGTACAGGTCTGAACGATCGTCCGTTCATACATCCCCAGAGTGACATAGCCTTTGTGGATCCGATAGTCGAGAACTTTGAACTCCCGATCGTAGCGATTGGTTTGGCGCTTGAGTTCGGAGGCTTCGGTGGCGAAGGCTTTGACGGTTTTGATGTTGGTGATGATTTCGGAGGTGCGGCTTTCGGTGTTTTCGATGTAGCGATCGAGCTTCTCCTCCCGCACCGCCAACGCCTTTAACCCCAACAAACTATTCAGCAAAATCCCCAAAAACGAGGCAAACAACAACAGCGCCACCCAGCCATCGATCATCCCAATCACCCCAAAAATCCCCACCACCCGAAAAAATTTCGGCAGCAGCGATCCAGTGATTTCGGGGTAACTCCAGGTGTGATTGGACAGACCCTTCGCGACGCGGGAAGCAATCCGACCTGCATTGTTTTCGTCGTAGTATTCCAACGGCAGCGTCAGAATTTGTTCCAGGGCTTTTTGGCCGTGTTCTCGACGTGCGCGAAAGGCGACATCCCACTGAAACCAAGCCCCAATCCAAGGCTGAATGGGAGCGCGACCGATCGACAACAAACCGATCGCCCCCGCCACAATCATCAGCGAAAAGGTCGGCGTGACAGGTTGGCGGACCGTTTGGGCGATCGAAGCAATCACGGTTTGTAATCCCGCATCGATCGGCTGCTTCGAGAGCAAATTCAGCAGTTGACCGATCGCGTAGGGCACGAACAGATCAAGAATCTCAAAGAGACTCAGTCCTAAAATACTGAACAGAGCAATATGACGATAATTGCGGAAATAATAAATCAGGTCTAAGAAATGCGCCTTCCGTTCCGGAGCCTGAATCGGAGGCTGCTGGGGCTGAGCAGGGTTCATAACTATCCCAAAGAAAACTAAGGTAGAATGCTACATGAGTTACACATACTACACGATCGATTTTCAATTTGGGTAAAAAGTTTTGG
>JAAFJU010000287.1 GCA_013298165.1 Synechococcales cyanobacterium bin31.maxbin.ball.101
GATCAGAACGCAGATCAAAAATTAGACGACCTTCAAGTTTTCATCCGAAATGAAGGTGAAATTCATCCGAAAGCGTTACCCTATATATTCAATAAGTTCTATCGTGGGATGGAAGATATCCCAGGCTTAACATCAGATCAAAGCTCTGGCTCGGCTTTAATTCCTGGCACAGGTCTCGGATTGTCCCTTGTACGACAACTTACAGAAAAACTTGGAGGCACACTAGAAGTAGAGAGCCAACAGGGATGGACTACTTTTATCCTCTGGATTCCCCTCTTCTCTGGCCAACGAAATCTAGCCTGAACTCTACCCTCTTTCGCTAGCCTTTGCGCAATATCTTCCATGCCTGTCTCTAGCGCTCATTCCACCCTCCATAATCTCCCTGAACTTCGCTATCAGGCTCTTTTGCAGCAGACTAATCTTCTGCTTTGCAGCGCCACAGCAACGGGACAGGTCGTCATGATGACCGATGCACTCTGCCAAGTCATGGGACGATCGCAGCAGGCCATTGTGAACCAAGCGCTGTGGGACGTTTTAGACCAAGCAGGTATGGAAGGGGGCGATCGGCTCGCCCATCTCTGGCAAACCCTCACCACCCAAACCCCCAGTACCCAAACCCTCAGTACCCAAACCCTCAGCGAGTCCCAAACCATCGTCACCTACGGGGTACGACAAGGGGCACCCATCGCCCTCCAGTGGGTGCTAACGCCTTTGGTTCAAGAGGGACAAGTCATTGAAATTCAAGCCCTGATCACCCTTGAAGCAGGCGCAAGTTGCCCCATTCAACTGGACCCATTAACCCAACTGGCTGAACATCTTCAGCAGGTTTTCTGGGTTTACGACATGGAAATGCAGCACTTGGTCTACGTCAGCCCTGCCTGCGCCACCCTGCTGGGCCGATCGCGATCCGCTTGTGAAAGCCGATCGTGGCAGGACTGGATGAGCGAAGTCCACCCCGCCGATTTAGAAAATGTCCTGAAGACCAGCCGCCAGCTCATGCGAGGCATGTCCTGCGAAGTCACCTATCGTCTCATGCCCCCCCATGGTGAAATGCGCTGGCTCATGACCCGCGCCGTCCCCGTCCGCAATGCCATGGGTAGAGTCGATCGGATTGTCGCCGCGACGGAGGATGTCACCGAGCGTCAAAAGCAAAACCAATGGCTGCGCCTCCTCGAATCCGTCATCGTCAACGCCAATGATGCCGTCGTCATCACCGAAGCCGAACCCGTCCAGCTTCCCGGTCCCCACATCGTCTACGTCAATCAAGCCTTCACCCGAATGCTGGGCTATCAACCCGAAGAGGTCGTCGGCCAAACTCCGCGCATTCTCCAAGGAGTCAACACCGATCCAGATACCCTGGCGAAGATCCGATCGAACCTGAAAGAATGGAAGCCTGTCCTGGTCGAAATCATCAACTACCACAAGAATGGCAGCGAGGTCTGGATCGAACTCAGTATTTTTCCCGTCGAAGATCAAATGGGACATTACCACTACTGGGTCGCCATTCAGCGCAACATCACCGAGCGCAAACAGGCCGAAGCGACTCGTCAGCGCCAAGCCCTTCGATCGCAAATTCTCACGGACCTCACCTTAAAAATTCGTCGATCGCTCCAACTCGAAGAAATTTTACAAACCACGGTGACAGAGGTGCGATCGCTGCTCAAGGTCGATCGCGTCCTGCTCTTTCGTCGTCTGGGCAATGGCCGAGGTCAGATCTACAGCGAGGCGGTAGAAGCCGATTTCCCCAGCCTCCTCGGGCAGGAAATCGAAGAGGCCGATTTCTTTGCAGAACCTGTCCAGCTCTACGAACGATCCACCGTCCAAACCCTAGAACGCCTGGATGAAGACCATTGGCAGTCCCGAGGAGCCATCTACCTGCAAACCCTGGGCGTTCGATCGCTCATGGTCATCCCGATCGCCCAGCAAGAGACGGTCTGGGGCTGGCTGATTGCCCATCACACCAGCCATCGCCACTGGTCTAGCTTTGAGGTGGATCTGCTTCAACAGCTACCTGCGCCACTGGAAGTCGCGATTACCCAAGGTCAACTTTTACAGGCCCTTCAAGAGAGCGAAGAAAGGTTCCGAACCTTAGCTAATCGCGCTCCTGTCTTACTTTGGAGCTTGGATAGTCATGGCCATTGTGTTTTCTGCAACCATGGATTTTTGGATTTCTTAGGGATGGGGATTGAGGCGGCGCGGGGTCTCGGCTGGCTGACAGCGGTGCATAGCGACGATCGCACTGCTGTCACCCTGCACCACCGCCTTGCCTTACAAACCCGTGAAAGCCGTGAAATGGAATATCGCTTACAGCGATCGGACGGTGAGTATCGCTGGGTCCTCGATCGGGCGGTGCCGCAGTGGACGGGCGCGGGCGAGTTTGAGGGATTGGTGATTTCTTGTTGGGATCTGACGGATCGTAAACAGGTCGAGGATGAGATGCAGACGGCGCTCACCAAAGAGCGAGAACTCAGTGAAATGAAGTCCCGCTTGGTTTCGACCACTTCCCATGAGTTTCGGACGCCACTGAGTACGATTCTGTCGTCAGCGGATCTGTTGGAGTTTTATGGCGATCGGGTGCCGCCCGATAAGCAGATGGAACATATTCAGCGCATTCAGAATGCGGCGGTCAATATGAATAACTTGCTGAGCGATATTTTGCTGATTGAACGGGCGGATGCCAAGAAATTGAAGTTTGAACCCATTCGGGTGGAGGTGCGATCGCTCTGCCAAGCGGTGATCGATGAATTGTCTTGGAGTGCTTCAGTGAGTGATTTGCGGGTGGAAGATTTATCCGCGAGTGAAGGGTTTGGGTCCATGGGAGATTCTGCGCAGAATTACACCCAAGATTCAGAGACCTCGGCGTTGCCGCAGTCTTTGCAGATTCTCAAACAGTTTGGCAGTAGTCCGATTCAGTTTTTCTCAGAACCGGATGAAGGGACGATCATGGCGGCTGTGGATGAGAAGCTAGTGCGACAGATTTTGATGAATTTATTGACCAATGCGATTAAGTATTCTGATCCGGGGCAGCCGATTCGACTGACTTTGACGGCTACGATCGATCGGATTCGCGTGACCGTCCAGGACTGGGGCATTGGGATTCCGGCGGCGGACCAAGAGCGATTATTTGAACCGTTCCATCGGGCGATGAATGTCAAAGCGATTCCCGGTAATGGCCTGGGACTGGCGATCGTGCAGCATTCCGTTCAAGTCCACCAGGGCACCATCCAAATTCACAGCACCTTGGGCGAGGGGACGCTGGTAGAAGTGACGATTCCTCGGTGGAGTGCGATTTTGGGCGAGAATGGCGGGTAGAAGTTTGACGTTTGAAGTGAGAGCATGAAGGCATATTTGTTAGCGCCGGATGATTGGCAGACGATCGGCGCAAGGCTGATTTTAGCGTTGTTTTTGGGGAGCGTGATCGGCTGGAACCGTCAACAGCACCATCGAGCAGCGGGATTACGGACCCATATGCTAGTGAGTTTGGGCGCGGCGGTGTTTGTCCTGTTGCCGCTCCAGATCGGGGGGGCGGCGGGACTGGATGGGTTGGGGAGGGCAGTTCAGGGAGTGGCGACGGGGGTGGGATTTTTGGGGGCGGGGGAGATTATTCAGGTGCAGCGAGGCCGGAAGGCCAGTGTGACGGGATTGACTTCGGCGGCTTCCCTGTGGGTCACGGCGGCTTTGGGAATGGTGGCGGGCTGTGGACTTTGGGTATTGGGGGTGATGGCCACGGGGCTGACGCTCTTGACCCTAGGTGG
>JAAFJU010000259.1 GCA_013298165.1 Synechococcales cyanobacterium bin31.maxbin.ball.101
TACTCAGATGCCAACCTTGGAGCTTGCTGGGATCAAACGGGTCATAGACAAAATAATCCGTGGTTTTGAAAACGCGATCGTACAAGTCTTTTTTAAGTCCGGTATCGACCTTTTTTGTACTCGGCGACATCAGTTCGACAATCACATCAGGATAGCGATCGTCCTCTTCCCAAACGACCCAGCCCTGGCGCTCTTTTAAACCATCGACATCCAAAACCACGAAAAAATCCGGTCCCCGGAAATCCTTATTCATCACCTGCATACTGCTGTAGTACACAAACATATTGCCCCCTGCATAAAAATCAGTGGCGGGCGATCGATGGTGTTGGTAGGAGTCGATCAGCGCATTCATGGCGATCCGATGTCGATTACTTTCCAAGGGTTCTCCATCATCGAAAATTAACTCTGTCGTCGGCGTGACCCAATCGGGTCGTTTTGTTAAGGGTTTTGGCGCGATGTTGACCATGGGTTTAGGTCCCGCAATGGCGGACTTATGAAAGGTCGAAAGGAACGATTGTTCTAGTTTAGCGTGACTTGAAGAGGCGATCGGAGGTTACAAATTCTTGATATGCTGAAACACTAATCAAAAAAACGTTAAAAGCAGCTATCGTCCCATGACTGTCACCCTTGAAAGAACCATTACCGCCTTTCCCCTAGCGGCAGTTGTCGGGCAAGACGCCATCAAACTCGCCTTATTGTTAGCGGCAGTTGATCCAGGTCTGGGGGGCGTTGCAATTTCCGGCAGACGAGGCACCGCAAAATCGGTCATGGCGCGGGCGATTCATGCCTTGTTACCGCCGATCGAAGTCGTTGAAGGCAGTCTCGCCAACTGCGATCCCGAACATCCCGAAACCTGGGACGACCTCACCCAAGAAAAATGGGCCAACACCTCTGACATCCCCACCAAGATCATTCAAGCCCCCTTCGCACAGATCCCACTGGGGATCACCGAAGATCGGCTCCTGGGTTCTGTAGATGTCAGTCAGTCGATCAAATCAGGCCAAACGGTTTTCCAGCCCGGACTGCTGGCGGAGTCGAATCGAGGTGTTCTTTATATTGACGAAATTAATCTCCTCGATGACCAAGCCGCAAACCTCTTGCTCAGTGCCTTAACCGATGGCCGTAACATCGTCGAGCGCGAAGGCATCAGTATGCAGCACCCCTGCACGCCACTCTTGATCGCGACCTTCAATCCAGAAGAAGGCAGTCTGCGGGAACATCTCTTAGACCGAATCGCGATTTCTCTCTCCGCAGACATGGTGCTGGGTCTGGATCAGCGCGTGGATGTCGTGTTCCAAGCGACGGAATATGCGACCGATCCGACGGCGTTTTTGCAGCAGTACGAAGAAGATATCGATGGGTTAAAAACGCAGATTATCCTGGCCCGCGAATGGCTGAAGGAAGTCACCATTACCAAGGAACAAATCCGCTATCTGGTCGATGAAGCGACTCGCGGTGTCGTCCAAGGTCATCGGGCTGAGCTGTATGCGATTCGGGTAGCCAAGGCTCATGCGGCACTCGAAGGTCGCAGTTCTGTCATCGCCGAAGATTTGAAAAAAGCGGTGGAACTGGTGATCGTTCCCCGATCGACCGTCATTCAAGCCCCGCCCCCTGATGAACAACAGCCGCCGCCCCCACCGCCACCCCCGCAAAACCAGGACCAAGACGACGAACCTCAAGATCAAGACGAATCAGATGAGGACCAGGACGACGAACAGGACGAGGACCAAGAGGAAAATCCCGATCAACCGGACATCCCTGAGGAATTCATCTTTGATCCCGAAGGCGTGATCATGGATGACTCCGTGCTGTATTTCGCGCAAAAAGCCAGCAAACAAGGGAAATCTGGGAGCCGATCGGTCATCTTCACAGACGATCGCGGTCGCTATATCAAGCCAGTACTTCCTCGCGGCAAAGTTCGCCGAATCGCCGTCGATGCCACCCTGCGCGCCGCCGCACCCTACCAAAAATCCCGCCGTGCCCGCGCCTTAGAAGCTACACCCGAAGGCCGTAAAAAGGTGTTTGTGGAGCAAATCGATGTGCGGGCCAAACGAATGGCTCGTAAGGCAGGCGCGTTGATCATCTTCGTCGTGGATGCATCGGGTTCCATGGCATTAAACCGCATGAATTCCGCCAAGGGAGCCGTTCTTCGATTGCTCACCGAAGCCTATCAAAACCGAGACCAAATCGCGTTGATTCCATTCCGTGGAGAAGCCGCTGAAGTCTTGCTGCCGCCGACCCGATCGATCGAAGCGGCAAAACGTCGGCTCGATCGTCTGCCCTGCGGCGGCGGTTCGCCCTTGTCCCATGGTTTAACCCAAGCCGTGCGGGTGGGATTGAATTCTCTGCAATCCGGAGATATTGGTCAAGTGGTGATCGTGGCGATTACCGACGGTCGGGGAAATGTGCCCTTGGCCCGATCGCTCGGCGAGGAGATTCCCGACGGTGAAAAGCCCGATATCAAGGCTGAATTGCTCGATATTGCCACGAAGATCCGAGCCACGGGAATGCAGTTCCTCGTCATCGACACCGAGAACAAATACGTCTCCACAGGCATGGCCAAAGACCTAGCCCAAAACGCAGGCGGCAAGTACTACCACTTGCCGAAAGCCACGGACCAGGCGATCGCAGGCGTGGCTCGTGATGCCATCATGGACATCCGATCGCGCTAACGCGGCGATCGATCTGCTGGGAAGATTCGATTAACAACTGATCAAATCTTCCCAGAAAACAAAATTTTAGCTTGACATAGAGTGCTTTTTGATACCAAATCAATAAACCTTACGTAAACCCGATCGATTTCCGATCGGGTTTAACAGCCAGTGAGTGCAGAGTAGGAGACGAGCCGATCGTGGATTGGTTCTCTGTGACTCTCACTTTGTTTTAGGAAGATTTCTCAATGCTGCACTCAACGCTTCTCAAACTTTCCCTCGCAACCTTCGTTGCAGTCCTAGGTTTCTCTGCTACGGCCCAATCTGCCCAAGCCCAATCTGCTCCAGGGTTTGCATTCAAAACGCTTCAAGATCGTAACGGCGATGGCCTGTTTAACGATACGGACTACAATCTCTTGGCCACAGGTGCCAACCACCTCTTCACCACCAAAGCCGTCGTCGAGAGTCGCATTGGGAACAACTACAGCGACAAAGGCGTTTGGGAATCTGGGATTTTCAGCAGCACCTATAAGGCTGACAACACCTACACCAATACGATGAACACTGCCACTCAACTCGGTCAGCAGTGGAGCAATGGCAAAGCTGAAAACTTCAGCTTGAGCTACAACGGTTCAGAGTTGATCTACACGATCGCAGGTCAAACCACACGCCAAGCCTACACGGGCGGCATGACGGATATTTTATTGCGGACTCGGGCGACAGGGGACTCCAGCATCAGCTTGAGTGGCTTGAAATTAATGGATAACTTGGGTAATCTCAAGGCGACCTATGCTCAGCAAGGTTCAACCGCTAGCATGGCGGGTGCCCCATCGGATACGGTCGCATCAGATGTGGATTATCTCCAAGTGTCCGGCTTGAAAAATGGCTTTACCCTGACGGGACAGACGACCTTCAACTGGACAGGCAAGAAACCCAACAACTCCAACTTGGCACTACAGTGGAAAATCGGTTCTATGGTTGAGCCAGTCAAGAGCGTTCCTGAACCTGCGTCTTTATTAGCGTTGGGTCTTGTAGGAACGGCGATCGCCAGCCGCCGCCGAGCTAAAGCCAACTAAGTCGATTTTTAAGCCAATTTTCAAACCTTAAAACTAAAAAGCGCCGATCGTGCCGATCGGCGCTTTTTAGTTTTAAGAAGGAATGCGTCGAGAACTCTAAAAAAGGCAACTCCCTTGCTATTCTTAGAGGACTGATTTTCCCGCAGCACCATGGCCCGATCGAATTCGCTGAAGACTTACATTGCCACCCGCCTATTGTTGGCGCCAGTGATGTTGTGGTTGATTACTTCTATTGTGTTTTTGTTGATGCGATCGACACCGGGAGATCCGGTCGATGCCTTGCTCGGAACGCGGGCACCCCAGGCCGCCAAAGATGCGCTGCGGGAACAGTTGGGCCTCAACAAATCGCTGATTTTTCAATATTTTGATTACATGGGAACGCTACTCCGGGGCGACTTGGGTAAATCCCTCTCCAGCCAAGGTGAAGCGGTATGGAGCATTATTCAAGATCATTTCCCAGCGACGGTGGAATTGACGATTTTTAGTTTGGCGATCGCAGTAGTGGTAGGCGTTTTAGTCGGGGCGCTGGGGGCTTCGCGGCCGAATACCGCTTGGGATACGGGAGGGCGATTGTTTGGGATTGTGACCTATGCGATTCCGCTATTTTGGTTTGGGATGCTGTTGCAGTTGGTCTTTGGGGTGTGGTTGGGATGGTTTCCGCTAGGGACCCGGTTTCCCACGACGATGCCTGCGCCGGAGAGTATTACGGGGCTTTATACCTTAGACAGTTTGTTTCGTGGCAATCTCGGACAATGTGTGACGGCATTGCACTATTTGGTGTTGCCTGCGGC
>JAAFJU010000312.1 GCA_013298165.1 Synechococcales cyanobacterium bin31.maxbin.ball.101
AAATCTGCTGCAATAAATGCATCCAGCCGATCGAGTAGCAGGACTTCAAGATTTTCCTTAATCACCACAATCCAGCGATATTGTTCCGTACTTTCGGACATGGGATTACCGTCATCTTCGGGATAGAGGAGATCTTCGGTCAAGCTAAGAACGGTTGTCATTGCAGAACCCTACTGAAATAAAGTAACAACGATAAAACCCAAGGCATAGACGTACGTACTAATCATAACCCAACCCCAGCCCCAGAACAAATCCCACCCAAAGCCCGTAAGGTGCGTTAAGCGAAGCAACGCACCAAAACCCAACGAAAAGCCCCCAAAAACCCATACTATAAAACAAACCCAAATCCGATCGGAGTCCCCCATCCGTGCAACGCCGCCAGTTCCTCCAAAGCCTCCTCGCCACCTCCACCACCCTCCTCAGCGCCAGCCTCCTCACAGGCTGCGACACCAACCCCCTAGCCCCCCTCTTCCCCCTAGAACTCCTAGACCCCAAAACCCCGCTCCCCGATCGCCTCATCACCCCCCTCAGCGACTTCTACGTCCAAAACTACGCCCTCCCCTCGAACGTCGATCGCACCACCTGGCGCTTAAAAATCGGCGGCGAAGTCGAAACTCCAATAGTCCTGACCTTCGAAGACATCTTAAAAGCCCCGCAAGAGAGCTTTCACCTCACCATGGAATGCATCGGCAACCCCTCCGGCGGCAACCTAATCGGCAACGCAAAATGGACCGGAACAAGATTGCTACCCTTCTTGGAAAAAGCAACCATTAAAAACACCGCGATCGAAATGGCCATGAAAGGCAACGATTGGTACGAGACCACGTTACCGATCGCAGAACTCACAAAACCTGAGGTCTTCCTAGTTCACCAAATGAACGACGAAGACCTCACTAAAGAACATGGCTACCCCCTAAGAATTTTGATCCCAGGCCACTTCGGCCAAAAACAACCCAAATGGCTGATCGAACTCAACGCGATCGATCGCACCAAAAAAGGCTTCTGGGAAAACCAAGGCTGGTCCAACACCGCCGAAATCCCCACCCACGCCCTCCTCCGCCAAATCCAAACCGATCGCACCTCCAACCAATCCAACCGCGTCACACTTGAACCATCAACTTGGACAGACGGCGTCTTATTAGCAGGAATCGCCCTCGATCGTAATCTCCCCATTCAGCGCGTCGAAGTCAGCACCGACGGCGGCAGCACCTGGCAAATCGCTGATCAGAACAAACCCGAATCGCCCCACGAATGGACCCTATGGCGCTACCGCTGGCAACCGCAAACAGCGGGAAAATACAAGGTTCTGGCGCGGGCTGTGAGCGATCGGGAGACACAGGACATCGAAAAGCGCGATCGGATGAATGGACAGTCCGGGGTGCTAAAAATTGACGTAACACTGAATGCTGCGACTAATGTTGGATAGGCATCAAACCCGGATGAATAAAGTACGATAAAATAAACCTCCAAAGCAGGTATGCAGAGAGGTCTACTATGGCGGCTCATGATCATTCGATGCCCGATCGATCGATTCCCAACGACAATCGATCGCAAGTCCAAAAAGTCCTCCTGCAAACCCTATTTCTCAATGTTTTTGTCTTGGGGATCAAACTCGTCGTGGGTATGGCAACGGGATCCCTTAGCCTGATTGCCGATGCACTCCACAGCCTCACCGACAGCGCCAACAATATCCTCGGTCTCTGGGCCAACCGCGCCGCCTCACCTCAGCCCGATCGCGAACATCCCTACGGCCATCAAAAGTTTGAAGCGATCGGGGCGTTGGGGATTGCGGGATTTCTGAGTATTGCCTGCTTTGAAATCTTGAAGGGGGCGATCGATCGGATTTTAAATCCAGCAGCAGCCACTCGCATTACGGGCAGTGAGTTTTGGTTTTTGTTACTCGTCTTAGCGGTCAACATTTTTGTGGCGACCTACGAGCGCCGTGAAGGAAAACGACTGAAAAGCAATCTTCTGATTGCCGATGCGCACCATACCTTGAGTGATATTTGGGTGACGATCGGAGTGCTAATTGGATTAGCGGGGGTTTGGTTATTGAAATGGCAATGGCTCGATGTTGCCCTGGCGTTTCCCGTGGCCGCATTGGTTCTGTCGAGCGGCTGGACGGTACTGCGGGAGAACTTGCCCTGGCTGGTGGATGAATCGGCGATCGCCCCAGAACATATTGCCGACATCGCCCGATCGGTTCCCGGTGTCTTAAATGTCCATAACATTGCATCACGCGGCATCATTGGTCGGCAATGCTTCATTGAAATGCATTTAATCGTCGAACCCACCGAAGTCACGGCAGCTCACCTGATTACAGAAGCCATTGAAACTGAGTTAGAACAACGCTTCAGCCCGGTTCGCATTATGATTCACGTTGAGCCACCGAGCTACCGATCGGAGCAGTTGAGTTATTGAGGTAGGCCCGATCCCCCTAGCCCCCTTAAAAAGGGGGGACCGGAGATTGGAGGGATTTTATAAGCACAATTAAGAACAATTCAAAGTCCCCCTTTCCAAGGGGGATTTAGGGGGATCGAGTCTCTAAAGTTGATTGCGCGTTTTGAGCTTCAAATACCGATCGACTAATTGATCCGAGATTTGATTAGCAGGGGCATCTAAAACCAGCACGCCTTTGCGTTTCAATTCCTCAAAGGCCACCTGGCGCTGCGCTAATAGGTCTAAAGCCACCGATCGTTCATAGGCTGAAATCACCCGATCGTCGCCCTCATTGGGAACGCTGTTGGCAATGCGATCGATTTCGGGATCTCTGAGCGTTACGCAGAAGGGCAAATACCGGGGAGCCAGACGCCCCAAGGACATCAGCAACTCCGACGAAGCCGTCACATCGACTAAATCCGTAATCACCACCACTAAAGCCCGCCGAGATTGCTGGCTCAATACTGTGTTCACCGCCGCCAAATAATCCGGTTCTGTTAAATCCGGTTGAGTGGGTGTTAGCTTCTCAAGTAAATGCTGGAAGTGCGTTTCTCCGC
>JAAFJU010000268.1 GCA_013298165.1 Synechococcales cyanobacterium bin31.maxbin.ball.101
CTTCGTCGCGGAGTTTTTGTTTCCAGGTTTCGAGGACGGGGTAGACTTTTTCGGCGAGGAAGGCGTCGTATTCTTCGCGGGTTTGGTCTTTGGGTTTGCGGAATTGCCATTGTCCGGCGACGAGGGCTTGCAGATCCATGTGCCAGAAGAGGTTTTCCAGATCCAGGTCGGCGGCACGGATGATTTGGGTGCCCCAGAAGGGTGGTGTGGGGCGTGGGATGTCGATGTCTACGGCTTCCGATCGCACCAGATCAATCACTTCCGGTTCGTCGGATTTGGGTGCGACATCGCCGTTGAGTTCGCGTTCCGCTTGTTCGATCGCCTTGCGACCTTTTTGGTTGAACTGTGCGAAGTCTCCCGTGAAGCCTTCGGTGTCTACCCAGGATTCTGCTTTTTTCGCGGGCATGTAGTTGTCCATGAAAATCAGATCCGCGAAGGCATCTTTACCGTAGATCACTTGACCGTTGTAGGCTTCTTGGCAATCGGCGTAGACGAATTTCGGGGTCAACGCCGCGCCGCCGAGGATGACGGGGACGCTGATGCCGCGATCGTTGAATACATTCAAGTTCTCTTTCATGAATGCCGTGGACTTCACGAGTAAACCACTCATGGCAATGCAATCGGGTTTGTGTTCGTTATAGGCATCCACGATCGCATCAACGGATTGTTTAATGCCAAGGTTAATGACTTTGTAGCCGTTGTTGGTCAGGATGATGTCAACGAGGTTCTTACCAATGTCGTGAACGTCGCCTTTAACGGTTGCGATGAGGAATTTGCCTTTACCGGAATCGTCCTGACCTTCGACTTTTTCCATGAGCGGTTCGAGGAATGCCACGGCATACTTCATGGTTTCCGCCGATTGCAACACGAATGGGAGTTGCATTTGTCCCGAACCAAACAACACGCCGACGACTTTCATGCCGTCGAGCAAGAAGGTATTGATAATCGCGAGTGGATCGTGACCTGCTTCTAATGCGACTTTCAATGCGTCTTCGAGACCGATTCGTTCGCCATCGATGATGTGTTGTTTTAAGCGTTCTTCGATCGGTAGATCTGCCAATGAACTACCCGATCGCGCATCCTTTGCACTGACGCCTTCAAAGAGTTTCGTCAATGCGGTGAGTGGGTCGTAGGTGCAGATTCCGTCGGCGTCGAATTCGCGTCGATCGTAGATCAGATCTAAGCAAACCTTTTGTTGTTCTTCGGAGATCTTCGCCAAGGGCAAAATCTTCGCGGCGGAGACGATCGCGCCATCCATTCCAGCTTTGGTTGCCTCATGCAAAAACATAGAGTTCAACGTAATCCGAGTCGCGGGACTCAAACCAAAGGAAATGTTCGACACACCCAACATGAAATGAACGCCGGGTAAGGTTTCTCGAATCATACGGATGGATTCGATCGTCGCTTTTCCGTTTTCGCGATCTTCTTCGATCCCGGTGGAAATTGGCAATGCTAGCGTGTCATAAAAGATCTCATGAGCAGGAATGCCAAACTCTAATGCGGCACGATAAGCGCGTTGAGCAATTTTGAATTTCTGATCCGCTGTCCGCGCCATTCCATCTTCATCGATCGTCCCAATTACAACCCCCGCCCCATACTCTTTCGCGAGTTCGAGCACTTTTAAGAATCGCTCTTCGCCATCCTCGTAGTTGGTCGAGTTGAGAATACATTTCCCACCTGCGACTTTCAACCCCTGCTCCATTTTGGTCCATTCGGTGGAGTCGAGCATTAATGGCAACGTCGAATTCGTGACCAATCGCGACACGAGTTCCTTCATGTCCCGCTCACCATCGCGCCCGACATAATCCACGTTCACATCCAAAACGTGCGCGCCTTCTTTGATTTGCGACTTAGCGATCCCGATCAAGCCGTCCCAGTCATCTTCCGCCAGCAAATCCCGAACCTTCTTCGAGCCACTGGCATTCAGCCGTTCGCCGACGATCAAGAAGGAATTGTCCTGCTCGTAAGGTTGCGCCGAATAGATCGAAGCCGCAGACGGCACATAGTTCATCGCCGGACGCACCGCATTGGCTGCCTCGGGATGCAAAATCAACGACGGACGGGTCGATCGCGCCTTCGGTGTCATTTCCGCTGCCAGCTCTGCCAACGCCTGAATGTGCGACGGACGGGTGCCACAACAGCCGCCGATCACCTGCACACCCATGTCTTCAATGAACTTGTGCAACGCCATTCGCATTTCCATGGGCGTCAGCTTGTAGTGCGCGTGACCGCCAATGTTTTCGGGCAATCCGGCGTTGGGAATGCAGGAGACGACAAACGGTGCATTTTCGGTCAAATACTTGATGTGGTCTGCCATGCGATCGGGTCCCGTCGCGCAGTTCAAGCCGAGAATATCGATCGGATAGGGTTCTAGAATTGCCAACACGCCCGAAATATCGGTTCCCACGAGCATCGTGCCTTGGACTTCCATCGTCACCGACACCATTAACGCCCGTCGTTCGCCTTTTTTGGCAAAGACGGCTTCGATCGCATTCAGTGCCGCTTTGATTTGCAGAACGTCCTGGCAGGTTTCAACCAAGAACAGATCCACACCGCCATCGAACAACCCTTCAGCCTGAACCGTGAAGGATTCTTTCAGTTCGTCATAGGTGATATGTCCGAGGGTTGGGAGCTTGGTACCGGGTCCCATGGACCCTGCGACGAATCGGGGTTTTTCGGGGGTTGAGAACTTCGCGGCGCAGTCCTTGGCGAGTTCTGCCGATCGTCGGCTCAGGTCATAGGCCATGTCCTGCAAGCCATACTCAGACAACACAAACGGGCTGCTGCCAAAACTGTCGGTTTCGATCACGTCCGCGCCCGCTGCGAGGAAATCGTTGTGGACTTTGGCGATCGCTTCGGGTTTCGTATGGACCAAATACTCGTTACAGCCTTCATATTCCTCGCCGCCGAAGTCTTCTAGGGTGAGGTCTTGAGACTGAAGGTTGGTGCCCATGGCTCCGTCGAAGACGAGGACGGGACGTTCAGGACTGTGGAGACGTTCGAGGAATAGGTTTTTCATAGGAGTAACTTTTAGACGCGACTGCGCTTTGAGAAGGGTTGATTTAAAACACAGACCTGAAACGACAGATCCGTGTTTTCACAGGCTAGATTCTTTACACAGTAGAGGTAGCGATTTTTCGAGAAAAGATTTTTCTCAGAAAATTACACAAACTATATAGTTTCGTATCGTTCTACATGGATCTACTGTGACACATTCGCCCTAATGGGAAAAGCCCTGGCTCAGCTCGATCGCCCACCCGATCGCCTCCACCATACTCGTGGGCTGAGCGGAGCCGAAGCCCGCAATATCAAACGCGGTTCCATGGTCCGGCGAAGTCCGCACAAAGGGCAACCCGATCGTCGTATTCACCGCCCGATCGAAGGCCATCAATTTCACCGGAATCAACCCCTGATCGTGATACAACGCCAAAAATCCATCCGCCACCCCCTCCGTTTTGCCATAGAACCAAGCCTGTCCCGGCTTCACCCACATCGTATCCGGCGGCAATAACCCCACCAGTTTCACCTGGGGAAACCTCGATCGCATCTCCTCCAACCAACCATTCAACCAATCCACCTCTTCCGTCCCCAACTGCCCCAGTTCCCCACTGTGGGGATTGAGTCCCGCGATCGCGATCGTCGGAGACGCCAATTTAAAATCTCGCGCCAAATGCTCTACTAATAGGTCAAGCTTCTGCGTCATCACCTCAGGCGTCAAAGCGATCGGCACCTGCTGCAACGGAATATGCGTCGTCGCCAACACCGCCCGCAACACCCACCCCGACTGCGGAGATCGGCCCACAAAGGCCATCCCAAAGCGTTCACTCCCCGAGAGTTTTGCCAAAACCTCCGTCTGCCCCGGATATAAATGTCCCGCCATCTTCCAAGCCGACTTCGCGATCGGAGCCGTCACGATCGCATCAAACGCTCCCCCATTCGTCGCCAAAATCGCCGCCTCTAATGCCCGAAACCCCGCCTCCCCACTCGCCGCATTCCCCACTCCTGTAACCAAACCCGATCGATCGGTCGGCACATCCAAAATTTCAAAATCTTCAGGATTCGCCACCTCACAGCCCAACGCCCGTAAGTCTTGGTAGGCTTGCACAAAGAGTCTCCGATCGCCGCACAGCGTAATCCTGGCCTGCTCCACCGAAACTTGGGTCAACGCCTTCAAGATCACCTCCGGCCCGATTCCCGACGGATCACCGATCGTCACCACTAGCCGAGGCAACGGTTTTGTCGAACCCGTGTTTTTCACCATGAACTGTGACCTCTCGCGTTGACTGCATTGCAATTCACCGAACTGGTTTAGAATACTCCCTAGAGTCAATTCATACTTTTTTAAGGAGTCTGGTCATGGGAGAAATTCTTAACTTT
>JAAFJU010000205.1 GCA_013298165.1 Synechococcales cyanobacterium bin31.maxbin.ball.101
AACTCAATGCCCTAGAGACCTTGAGTGCGATCGGTGCGACCGAAAGCCCCCAAGGCGCGCTACAGTTATTGGTGGATTTAGGCGTCTGGAGTCCCCATGAGAACCTCTTCATGCGCCGCAGTTACATGCCTGTTCACTTCACCTCAACGGTCACTGACTTGGCCCATGATTACCTGGCCTCAGCCCCCGCCGATCGCGATCCCGATCGGCTCGACCTGACCCATCTCAAGGTCTATACGATCGATGACGAAAGCACCCTCGAAGTAGACGACGGACTCAGCATCGAAGTCCTCCCCGATGGTCGCGAAAAAATTTGGGTTCATATTGCCGACCCCACGCGCTGGATGACTCCTGGCGATCTCCTCGACCTCGAAGCGAGAAAACGCTGCACCACAATTTATCTGCCAACGGGCATGGTCTCCATGCTGCCGATCGAACTGGCATCTGGTCCCATGAGTTTGAACGCGGGAGAAGTCTGCTGTGCGCTGAGTTTCGGGGTATTGCTAGCCGAAGATGGCAGCATCGAGGACTACAGCATCCACCCCAGCCATATCAAAATCACCTACCGCCTCACTTACGAAGATGTCGAGGAGATGCTGCAACTGGGCTTACAAACCGAGTCTGCTTTAGAATCGCTGGGCAAGTGGGCCAGACTCCGTAAGGCTTGGCGACAGTCTCAAGGGGCGATCATGATCGACATGCCTGAGTCCAGCCTCAAGGTGATCAATGATGGCGAAGACATTATTTTGCAGGTGATGCAGGATATCTTCCCTCGTGATCTCGTCGCTGAGATGATGATCATGACCGGAGAAGTGGCCGCTCGCTATGGCAGTGCAAACGGCATTCCCCTGTTGTTCCGAGGTCAGACGCAGCCGGATCTGCCCTCAGACGACGACTTATTAGTGATTCCGGCGGGACCTGCGCGGGCCTGTGCCTTGCGTCGCTGTATGCCCAAGAGCGAAATGAGTGTTCTCCCCGTTCGCCACGCCAGTTTGGGTCTCGATTACTACGCCCAAGTCACCTCCCCCATTCGACGCTACAGCGATTTACTTGCCCATTTCCAACTCAAGGCCCATTTGCGGGGTGATGAACTTCCCTTCTCAGCGGTGGAGATTGAACATATCACCACCAGTATTATCAGTACGGTTCAGGAGTCTAACTTCCTAGAGCGACAAACCAATCGCTATTGGAGTCTTGAATTCTTGCGCCGGAACTCCGATGAGATCTGGAGCACCATGATGCTCCGCTGGCTGAGAGAGCATGAGGGGCTTGCTTCAATTTTGCTAGAAGACCTGGGTGTGGAGTTCGCGATGTATTTCGATCGGCCCATCTCACCGGGCGATCGGCTTCAGCTTAAAGTGTTACGGGCCGATCCAAGACGCGATTTGATTGATTTCCAAGAGATTCACAATCATAACTTGGAGCAAATGGAAGGATAGTGCTGTAATTTATGGCTTAACTGCGATTTATGGCTTAAAAAGGGATGGCTTAAATCTTGATTTGAATGATTAACTTGCAATAAAGAATTCAAACTGTAAGTTGCATAACATAATCACATCCCCATCTCTTAGAGAATAGCGTTTTAGAACAGAAAGGCGCTTTTGGTTGAGGTAGGTGCCATTGCTGCTCCCCACATCCATCAGGTAAAACCCTTGCTGAACGTCGTAGCCCACCACTGCATGACATCTAGAGACCGATCGATCATGGACGACGATCGCACAGTTACGACTGCGCCCGATCAACCAAGTCGAACTCAAGGCTGTCACCTGAGCCGCATCTCCGCTCGACAGATTGGTGGTCAAGAAGGCTCGGTGATTATGCTGAGCGGCTTGAATGTAATAGGACTGCAATGTGCCACAGTCCGATGGGTGAACGGGATCAGGAAGGCGGTTTCCGACCGTTGGATCACCTACTTCAATCTCTCGGCCTTTCCCCTCTTCATGGACCGGGTCCACGGCATCAGCTTCCGAAATACTGGTCATTGTGTCAAAGAGCTGCATGGACTCTTCCTTCAGATCCGAGGGACGATCAGTTTCGTCACGATCGGCAGCGCAGGCGATCGCCGAGGAACTATGGGAGATCGAATCTGAATTAAAGGTCATGGATTACAGCAGTCGAATCACTGCGGAACGAGGAAGACGGGCAATGAATGTTTAGAGCTAGAAAATTACCTATCAATTTCGTTGGAAAACGATCTAGTCATAAAGTGTACGAACTCTACTCAAGATGCGTATCCGTAAAACCACGTGAGTAAGATCACTAACTATAGTTGTGAGTAAACACGAGATGATAGAAGCTTGGCAATGGGAGGAGGGCGGTTCTTATTTAAAGCTTCATACCATTGCGTCTTCTCCCCTATTTTTTAACAGTGCCTTCAGAGAAAATCAACAACTTTGCTGTGTTTCCTTCGAGATATCGATCCAGCAATCTACACAAAGCGTGATGGCAATAGCGCTGTCAGCAGTTTATCTGGCTGAGAAGCAATGAGTTGTAGGGCCAATCGCCTTGCCGTTGCTGGAACTAAAGCCATTGGATTACTGAATCCGGACAAGACCTGAAGCCGTCCGCTCTCGTTGATAGGACCGACCAAGGGAAGGTGATCCACGCTAAAGGCCACGGTGCATGTGACCCATCGTCCCGGCAATTGTGCCACTTTTGGCAAAAGCTGGGCTAACTGCGATCGCATCCACTGTTCACTCGCGGCGGGATCAGCCTGCGATCGGAGACTCGTCTGGGTCCGGCTAATCTGCCCAAAGCGAAAGCTACCATCGGCAAACTGGAGCGCACCACAATCCAAAATCGGGGGCACCAGTTCTTGATTGGGTTCTTCCGTCCAGAGCGCGTCGTCCTGGGCTGCGACGGATTCTAGGGCAAAGCGTCGAATTTCAGCGGGCATCACTACGGTTTGCATTTGCAGGTCTGAAACATCTGTTTCGATCGATTCTGCATGGCTAAAGTACTGTCGTAAGGGCAGCCCGGAGTCCTGCATTAAGGCCCGTGTTGCGCCTCCTGCACAGACGATCGCCTGGTTCCCTCCGTAGGTGGCCTCTATCCCCTGAACTGTCACCCCCGCCGTATCAGACGTGACGCTGACCACCCGATCGAAGCGCTGTGTTCCCCCTAGGCGCACCATGGCTTGGATATAGGCTTGAGCGGTCTGAATGGGGTTGATGTGGGCGTAGGGCATGAGGATCGCCGCTTCGATCGCATCCGGGTTGAGCAGTGGTTCTAAGGTTTTGGCTTCTGATGGACTGAGTAACTGAGGGACTTCAGTACAGGTCTTGAAGGTTTTTAAGACTGCGTCGGGATCCTGTCCCAGGTCTACGGTCCCCAGCAACGGCACCTCCCGAAACTCCGTCGAAGCCTCTAGTTCCTCCGAGAGTTGACGATGAATTGCTAGGCTTTCAGCGCAGAGGCATCGGGTCAAGTCTGTGGTTCCAGCCCAATAGGAAATGCCCCCGTAGCTATACCGCGTCGCACTGGGGGCTTGCAGGTTTTGCTCTAAAAGGAGTACCTTCACGCCACGAACGGCCAGTTCATAGCCTAAAGCTGCTCCTGTAATTCCGGACCCAATGACAATGACATCGTAAGAGACATCGTAGGAGCGCGTTGACGACATAAGCAGATGTATTTAGATGAAATATATTGTATTGTCGCCTAAATTAAGGGGATCAAGGATTCGATCGTTGCGAGGATACTGGATATGAGCAAACTAGACAGATGGATGCGCGAGATTTTCAGACAGAATCGGCAAAATAGGCAAAAAATTAAACGGTCAACCCTGCGATGGCTGCCGATCGTCCTGGGTTTCTTACTACTGACCAGTGGGGTTTTAGCGTTCAGTATTGTCAGTAGCCAAGCTCAAGTTTCCCAAGCAGCCTCTTTAAAACTGACGGTCACGCCCAACCCTCCTCAACTCGGCGATACGCTGACGGCGATCGTTTCCAGCCCAAATTCCAGCTCCAATTCCAGCCTCAATACTCAACCGCCCGTGATTCAATCAGGGAATCAAACCTATCCGGCCTATCCCATCGGCAATGGTCGGTTTCGGGCGTTCATCCCTACCACGCCCCTCACCCCACCCGGTAAGCTTCAAATTCAAGCCCAAATGGGGAATGAACGTCAAAGTATTAGCCTCAATCTCCGATCGCGATCGTTCCCCACGCAACGGATTTGGCTTCCTGAAGGTCAAGATGGCAATGTTAGTGACTGGGAATTTGACCAGGTAGATGCGTTCAAAAAAACGGTTAGTCCTGAGAAATTCTGGTCCGGGCCGTTCCGTCGTCCGAATAATGGCCCAGTGAGTAGCATCTACGGTATTCGTCGCTATTACAATGGCGTCTTCGCGGATGATTACTTCCATCGGGGAGTGGACTACGCGGGCAATCAAGGCAGTGCGATCGTGGCTCCTGCGGCGGGACGAGTCACCTTTATTGGCTATGAGAAAGACGGTTTTAAGGTCCATGGCAACATCATTGGGATGGACCATGGCCAGGGTGTGTTGAGTGTTTTTCTACACCTGAGCCGAATTCAGGTCAAGCGAGGTGACTTTGTGAAAGCAGGGCAGACGATCGGTCTGCTCGGGGATACGGGGGCGGCCACAGGTCCTCACTTGCACTGGGGACTCTACGTGAATGGACAAGCCGTCGATCCAACACCTTGGCGAGACCCGGGATTTGAATGATGCAATTTGAATGATGTAAAAAACCGTTCGAGTTCAGCACTGGGCAAACTCGAACGGTCATTATTCGACCTATAAAAGCGTCGTAACTCACACAAGACCAATTTTCAGGAACTACATCTAATGCCACCGACTTTCAAGGGCGATCGACCTAAGGAGCGACTAGGCCGATCGGGGCTGTTATTCCGGCAAGTTCGGCCCATTTAACCGAGTTGCCGTAAGCTGAGGAGCAGGTGGAAATGCAACTTCCTGAACGGTGCCTGGGGCACCCAAAGGCTTCGCTTGACCTTCATTGAAGCTCACCATGATGGCTCCGGCATTGCCTGCCCGGACCACAAGCTGCTTCTGCGCATTCCAGTTGCGCGTCGTGCCTTCGGTTAGAACGCCTTCAAAGGTTTCCTTCCCATCTGCAACGACCCGGACCCAGGACTGATCCGTCAAGGTTACGCCCACTCGGACGCCTTGACCTGGATTAGCGGCGGATGGCTTGATCGACAGCGTTTTGGGGTTAGGTCCCATGGGCACTGAGGAGATGGGTAGACTTTCTTTAAACTTCTGCAGGCTTTCTGCATTGAGTTCAGGCTGCACATTAGACTGAGCAATCAAACCCGAAACGCCTTGAACCGATGCTCCCACCAGCAGGAGGTAGCCTGCGTAGAGGTGGATGGGGCGCAAATGGGCTGACAAGACCGGAAAGCCCTTGAACCAAGGCGTCCGATCGCGAACCGGGGTGGATGAATCTGCGAACTCACTCGCAAAGTGCAGACCATTCAGGCCGATCGCATTGGCATATTGCCGAATAAAACTCTGAACGTAAACAGCTTCAGGCAAATCTTCTAGACGCCCCTCTTCGATCGCCTTCAACAGGCGAGTCTGAATGTGAGTGCGCTCTGCGACATTCTCAAGAGAGATATCGAGTAGACGACGAGACTGACTGAGACGCTCACCGATGTCAGTGAGTTTCATAGCCTGTTGCTCTTTAGCTATTTGGAGAAGTTGCTTCTTCCTCATAACGGATACTCCTAGTTAGCTCCTTTCGCCCTAATCGATGGTAAGTGAAGTTGGCACTTTAAGAAAGTGATCTCAGACTGGCTGAGGGGACGTAGAGTCCCCGGCGACAATTCAGAAACTCCAGGAGGCTGAAGCCGAATCTCTCCGATCGCACTGCGGTGAAGGCGAATCACAGGATGACCGAGTTGGTCAGCCACTCGACGAATTTGTCGATTACGGCCTTCCCGGAGGACAATCTCAAGGACCGTCTGACGGGATAATTTACGGAGAACATTGACCTTTGCAGGGAGAGTTTTTCGTCCCTCAAGCCAAACGCCATGACGCCATTGGCTCAATGTTTCTGGGGTGGGATTGCCTTCAACAGAAACCTCATAGGTTTTGGGAACTTCATGCTTCGGATGGGTCAGACCAAAGGTCAAAGCCCCATCATTCGTCAAGATTAACGCTCCTGTGGAATCAGTATCCAGACGTCCGACCGGGTGAAGTCCATGTCCTGTTTGCAGACTCTGAGGTAGGCAATCCAGTACGGTTCTTCGACCTTGGGGGTCGTCACAGGTTGAAACCAAACCCCGAGGCTTGTTCAACAACAGGTAGATTAAATCTGGACGTTGAGTCAATGTGAGCGATCGGCCCTCTACCTCAATCTGGTCAACAGTCGGATCCGCCACCTGTCCAATCACCGCCACTACGCCATTCACACGAACCTGACCCGCAAGGATCATGGATTCCGCCTGACGGCGAGAGGCCACCCCCCACTCCCGCAAAATTTTTTGCAGACGCTCGGGGTTGGGACTAGAAAGAGAGGATGAGACCATTACTGAGTCAGATACGTCTTGAGATAGATCATCGATATTTCACCAATTATCTCAACAGAGCAAAGCCCCGTAAAAATACCTGCGTAAAATCCGATCGCCGTTTTCACTTAGTCTACTCTACCCTTTGTTCTCCAGAAGTCAAATTTCTCCGAAAACTTATAAACCATTGACTCCAACCCCTTTTCAAGGAATTGAGGTCTGTCATGCCGTTAACAACTGCCTTGACTGATCTCAATAATCATACCTAGGAGGTATGCCTTAAGACGGATTGAAATCTCCGTATTTATTCTGATGCATGGGAGATAAATCTGTTCGTGTCTTCCGATACGAAATTTAAGGAGTTCGGAGAAGCTTTGATGAATT
>JAAFJU010000311.1 GCA_013298165.1 Synechococcales cyanobacterium bin31.maxbin.ball.101
AGGTCTTCCATCCACCATTTTGAAATTGACGCTTGTTCGCGTGCTCGGTGCCAATGCGATAACCCTGCGCCAGAAGCTGACGCACGTGATCCATCACTTCGGCACTTGCACTCTTGGACTGATAGGTACTAGCCATGTCGTTTTTAATCGGAGGGATACTAGCTGGTTCTTCGACGCAGTGAGAACGCGATCGTGGCGATTCATTACCCGTGACGAGTTGTGCGAATTGCTGATCCTGCGGGCTTACGTCCGGTAGGCGATCGGCTTGCTGCTGAGTGGTAATTATTGAGCCAGATGGGACATACTTTCGAGGCGGAATTTCCACATCTTGAATCAGACAATGCATCATCACAATGGATCCTTGACCAATCCGTGCATTAAACACCGTGGTTCGAAATCCAATGAAACAATCGCTGCCAATATAAGCAGGTCCATGAACCAATGCCATATGGGCGATCGAACTATGACTGCCAATCCAGACAGAATAAACGTCACCATCATCTCCCTGCACGCGCCCTTTTTCTAAGCCATGAACCACAACGCCATCTTGAACATTGGTGTTTTGGCCAATATAAAAAGGAGTGCCTTCATCAGCTCGGATAGATGTTCCTGGTGCGATCAGAACATTCTCCCCAACCCGAACGTCGCCGATCAGATTAGAAAAAACATGCACATAGGCCGACTCATGAATTTTAGGTTCTACGAGCGTCTGAGACCAAGGGGTCGATGCAGTTTGGGCCGCCATTGCTACTGTCCATTAAAAGAATTCACACGATGATCAAATGAGTCTATCGCTGTCCGTTCTAGAACTCGGCACTTGATTGATCCAAACGGCTTCTTAATCAAAAATTAAGATTTGTTTCGATAAAAAAGCACCGGAGGCGATCGGCTCCGGTGACAAAGCTTCAGGAATAACCCAGACATTAATGAGTGAAAATACTAATCAATTTCCAGATGTTACCACTGTGTACCTTTGTCATAGAGGCGCTGATTCTCAACCGTTACGGTGTCGATAATGGCAACGACAGAGGCATCGATCGGGCGATTTGCATTGCCCTCGACTTCCCTGGCCCCGCTACCTCGACTAATCAGCACCCATTCTCCGACTCCCGCGCCCACCCTGTCAGCCGCAACTTCATAGACGGGAAGGGGTTGACCTTCTTCATCAATTAACTGAACCAACAGAAATTTAATCCCTGTTAGCGTCGGTTCTTTTTGCGTGCTGACAACAGTGCCACGAACTTTAGCGATTTGCATTGATTACGGGCGGTTCAGAGGACGAATGCCGGAAACGCTCTCGCGGAAAGGCTCAACCGCTTCGGTGTAGCGAATCGGCAACACGTATTCGAGGTTTTCGTGAGGACGAGCAATGATGTGGGTCGATAGAACTTGTCCACCGTTCACACGCTTCACGTTCTCGATACCTGCTGCAACCGAAGCCTGAACTTCAGACACATCGCCGCGAACGATAACCGTTACACGACCGGATCCAATTTTTTCGTAACCCACCAAGGTGACGCGAGCGGCCTTCACCATTGCGTCTGCGGCTTCAACCACGGCGGGGAAACCCAACGTCTCAATCATTCCAACTGCAATAGCCATGTCAAAAAACTCCCTTCCAATCAATTCTTAACCAGCTTTTTTCCGCGCAAGCACGTCAAAAGCCTTATCCAACACAATATCCTAAACTGCTTTTACCCCATTCGATCAACTCGATTTCAAGAACCTAACTCCCAGGGGATCAAGGGACCACTCAAAAAAGATTCGATCGTCTGAGACATTCAGCAAGTCATCAATTCAGATCTAAAAAATAGACCTAGCTCCGGAACTGCTCAACCGCTTCGGTATACCGAATAGGCAAGACGTATTCCAAGTTCTCGTGGGGACGAGCGATAATATGGCTAGAAGCCAATTCGCCGCCATTGACTCGCTTGATGGCTTCAAGTCCAGCTTCCAAGGAAGCCTTCACTTCAGACACACTGCCCCGAATCACAACCGTCACGCGACCGCTTCCGATTTTTTCGTAGCCCACAAGTGTGACCCTTGCTGCTTTCACCATGGCGTCAGCCGCCTCGACGAGAGCCGGGAAACCCCTTGTTTCAATCATACCAACCGCGATCGACATGGCCGAATCTCCTAAATAGCTGCGACTAGCCGCAATTTTGACTCAATCCGATACAACCGATCGATTCAACGACGGGAAGGCCCATGATCAAACCGTGTCATGAAGTACTGATTGACGTTCTCCTCAATAGAATAGAGGGACGCCTTACCCTTGGCAATATAAAGTTTGATGATACTTATAAATTGGGATCATTAATGGAGCTAATCACTCTAGGCGGCGGCCAGCAGTCAGGCCGCGCAAAAATCTCGGAAATGCCGACTTGAAGAACGAAGGAGCGACATTTTCTGTGATCTTATGCAACATTTCTTCATCTGACTCTAGTAGATCCCAGATTGACGGTAATCTGAAATGTCAGGCTGAAATGTCAGGCTGTGATCGACCCGCATTTCGAGAAGTCTCGACATCTGAGTCATTTCATAAGTCTCATAAGTCATTTTTTATCCGCAGGATCGTTGAATGTATCAGTTTCTCCTAGAGACAAGCTGGTTGATTCCAGTGTATGGGTTGGTTGGAGCCTTGCTGAGCGTGCCTTGGGCGACAGGCTTGATTCGCGATCGGGGGCAGCGTCTGGCGGCCTACCTGAATATTTTGATGACGCTGATTGCGTTGGTCCATGGCACGATCGTGTTCGCCCAGGTATGGGAGCAGCCTCCCTATCAACTGGTGTTGCACTGGTTTCAGGTGGCGGATTTTGACCTGTCCTTTAATGTCAATCTGGACTCTATCAGCGTGGGAGCGATGGAGTTGATTACGGGGCTGAGTCTTTTGGCGCAGGTCTATGGGCTGGGATATCTCGAAAAAGAACTTTCCCTGGCTCGGTTTTATGGATTGATGGGATTTTTTGAAGCAGCCATGAGTGGGCTGGTGATCAGCGACTCGTTGTTTTTGACCTATGGTCTGCTGGAGATGCTGAC
>JAAFJU010000172.1 GCA_013298165.1 Synechococcales cyanobacterium bin31.maxbin.ball.101
GCACCGCCAACAGCGGCAAAAACTCCCCCCGCCCCTGCACAAAAATGCTCTTGACCCGATCATCCGGACCCACGATCGCACTCAGTGTCATCTGCGTCTTCACCGTCGTCCCATTCCACAGGAACGCCCATTCCAGATGTTCCGCTTGGCGACTCTGGGCCACCCGATCGAGAACTTCTTGATACGCCTCAAACCGCTCAGGCCGAAATAGCGCCGTTTCACGGGAGCCAACAATTTGATGAACTTGCTGATTCAGACCTGAAATATCATCGCTATAGAAGGAAATAAAGCGACCCGACAGGTCGTGACTAAACCATAGGTTAATCACCGGGGGATTAAAATTCGCAGGTGGGCTTTGGAGTGGGGCGAGGGAGGTCTGCATGGGCGTTGACAGTGAAAACACGTAGGGAATCGAGGCTGGGTTAAAATGAAAGAAGCATTCCTGATGCACCATCCGCCAAATCTCTAGGATTTTCAGCCAGATTTCTCAGAACCTAAGCTTGCCCAATCCAGAGCCTAGCGATTCATCTCAAAAACTAAAAACAAAATTTAGGTGGGACGATCTCGGTGGTTTCCATTGTCTCATCCCAGGAAGGCATTACAATACTTTAAGTCACCCAAATTCTTCAGATAGAGTGTATTGAACTCCCATGACCGACGTACCCGTCAGCCGTATCCGCAACTTTTCCATCATTGCCCACATTGACCACGGGAAATCCACCTTGGCCGATCGTCTCCTGCAAGCCACCGGGACCATCGGCGATCGGGACATGAAAGCTCAGGTGCTGGACAACATGGACCTGGAGCGAGAGCGGGGGATTACCATCAAACTGCAAGCGGCCCGCATGGACTACACCGCCCAAGATGGTCAGAAGTATGTCCTGAACTTAATCGACACACCGGGACATGTGGACTTCACCTATGAAGTGTCCCGATCGCTCGCCGCTTGCGAAGGCGCACTCCTCGTCGTGGATGCCTCCCAAGGTGTCGAAGCCCAGACCCTGGCGAACGTCTACCTCGCCATGGAAAATGATTTAGAAATCATTCCCGTTTTAAACAAAATTGACCTTCCCGGCGCAGATCCCGATCGGGTCAGTGGCGAAGTCGAAGAAATCGTCGGCATTGACTGTAGTGAAGCCATCCGCGCCTCCGCCAAGTCCGGCATCGGCATCCCCGAAATCCTTGAACGCATCGTTAAACAAGTCCCACCACCCGCTGATACCACAGACAAACCGCTACGGGCCTTGGTGTTCGACAGTTACTATGATGCCTATCGCGGCGTGGTGGTGTACTTCCGGGTCATGGACGGCGTCCTCAAAGTGGGTGACAAAGTTCGGTTCATGGCGTCTGAAAAGGAATATGTACTCGATGAAGTCGGCATTCTAGCGCCCCACCAGATCAAAGTAGATAGCCTCCATGCAGGCGAAGTGGGCTACCTCGCGGCTTCCATCAAAGCAGTCGGCGATGCCCGCGTCGGCGACACCATCACCCTCGCCAACAACCCCGCCCCCGAGCCATTTCCCGGCTATGTCGAAGCTACGCCCATGGTGTTTTGCGGCCTGTTTCCCACGGATGCAGACCAGTTCCCCGATTTACGCGATGCCCTCGATAAGCTGAGTTTGAATGACGCGGCTTTGAAGTTTGAACCCGAAACCTCTAGCGCCATGGGCTTTGGGTTCCGCTGCGGATTCTTGGGTTTGCTCCACATGGAAATTATTCAAGAGCGTCTAGAACGAGAGTATGACCTTGACCTGATCACCACAGCCCCCTCTGTGGTCTATCAGGTCCTGACGGTTAAAGGTGAAACCTTGCGCATCGATAACCCAAGCCACCTACCGGATCCTCAATACCGCGAACATATTGAAGAACCCTACGTCCAACTGGACATGATCACGCCGGAAGCCTACGTCGGCACCTTGATGGAATTGTGTCAAAACCGTCGCGGCATCTTCAAAGATATGAAGTATTTGACCCCCGGTCGGACGACGCTGATCTATGACATGCCACTCGCCGAAGTCGTGACAGACTTCTTCGACCAAATGAAGTCTAGGTCTCGCGGCTATGCCAGCATGGAATACCAAGTTACGGGCTATCGGGTGAATAATCTGGTGCGGTTAGATGTGCTGATTAACGGCGATCCCGTGGATCCCTTGGCCGCGATCGTCCACCGCGATAAAGCCTACGGCGTCGGCAGAGCCTTGACTGAAAAACTGAAGGAACTGATTCCGCGCCACCAGTTCAAAATCCCCATTCAAGCGGCGATCGGCACCAAGGTCATCGCCAGTGAACATATTCCCGCCCTTCGTAAAGACGTTCTCGCCAAGTGCTACGGCGGCGATATCTCGCGGAAGAAAAAGCTGCTGCAAAAGCAAGCCAAAGGGAAAAAGCGCATGAAGTCGATCGGGACCGTCGATGTGCCTCAAGAAGCGTTTATGGCCGTTCTCCGGTTAGGGCAGGAAAAGTAGGGCATCGTTACGCAAGATATTGCGAAAGATGACGATCGATATCAAGTCGTGAAGATTTGATAAATCTCCATTAGAGAGTAGATCTGCCCTCTCAGGCTTCTTGATACAGTTTGGCAAGTCAGTGATTGGGTGGCTCTGCGTAGGGTTTGGGTATTCTGAAAGCGGAGTCTTTCAGCCCAATATTTCGTTGTTTGACCCATGGCCTTAAGATTGAATCTCACTGAGAATTAATCTTTGGATCCAAACCAACTTGTCTTCCTAATCTTGAGAACTATGCGAATTTTAGTAACTGGCGGTGCTGGATTTCTTGGATCCCACCTGATCGATCGGCTGATGGTTGCAGGTCACGAAGTGATTTGCCTAGATAACTTCTACACCGGGAACAAGCAAAACGTTCTCCAGTGGATCAATGATCCCAAGTTTGAGTTGATTCGTCATGACATCACCGAACCCATTCGGCTAGAAGTAGACCAAATCTATCACCTCGCCTGCCCTGCATCTCCCGTTCACTACCAGTACAACCCGGTCAAAACCATTAAGACCAACGTACTCGGCACCATGAACATGCTGGGCTTAGCCAAACGGGTGAAAGCGAGATTTTTCCTCGCTTCGACCTCCGAAGTCTACGGGGATCCCGAAGTGCATCCTCAACCCGAAAGCTATCGCGGTAGCGTCAATACCATTGGTATTCGGAGCTGCTACGACGAAGGTAAGCGCGTTGCTGAGACCCTTGCCTTTGACTACCACCGCCAAAATGATGTCGATGTTCGCGTCGTCCGCATTTTCAATACCTACGGTCCTCGGATGCTAGAAAACGACGGTCGCGTCGTCAGCAACCTGATCGTCCAGGCGCTCAGAGGGATCCCCTTGACCATTTATGGTGACGGCTCCCAGACGCGCAGCTTCTGCTATGCGTCAGACTTGATCGAAGGCTTCATTCGCTTGATGAACAGCGACTACGTCGGACCTGTCAACATCGGCAACCCCGGCGAGTACACCATCCTCGAACTGGCCAAAACCATCCAAGACATGGTCAACCCAGACGTCGCCTTGAAATTTGAGCCATTGCCCCAGGATGATCCTCGTCGTCGTCAGCCGGATATCACCTTGGCTAAGCAGTTGCTCAATTGGGAGCCTTCTGTGCCCCTTCAAGAGGGACTCAGCCGGACGATCGCGGATTTCCGCCAGCGTCTAGGTTCGGAGGTTGCGCCTTCCGCTGCGGTCCGGTAGGACATCAATTTCGCTGCCCTTGGATCACTTCAGCGTGATCCAAGGGCAGTCTAGTTTTATCTCGTAAATGTTTGTCTAGTAGCTTTTGAATAGAGGAAATTTTATGAAAGTCTGCGTTATTGGAACCGGGTATGTTGGCTTGGTGACAGGGGCTTGTTTGGCTCACATTGGCCATCATGTCATCTGTGTGGACAACAACGAAGCCAAGGTCAATTTGATGAAGGCGGGTCAGTCGCCGATTTTTGAACCGGGCTTATCCGAAGTCATGCAGGGTGCGATTCAAGCAGGGCGCTTGCAGTTCACGACGGACTTGAATGCTGGGGTCGATCACGGCCAGATTTTGTTCATTGCCGTCGGGACGCCTGCATTGCCTAACGGTGAAAGCGACACCCGCTACGTGGAAGCCGTTGCGCGTGGCATTGGCGAATCGCTGCGTGAAAATAGCGGCTACAAGGTGATTGTCAACAAGTCCACGGTGCCGATCGGCTCTGGTGACTGGGTGCGCATGATCGTCCTTGATGGCTTCAACGCGAAATTGAAAGAATTAGAAGGGGCTGGCGTGAGCGGCGGGACGACCACGATTGAGCGTCACGTCGAGCCAGAGTTTGACGTCGTGAGCAACCCTGAATTCCTGCGGGAAGGTTCGGCGATTCACGATACGTTCAATCCCGATCGCATCGTCCTCGGTGGCAACAGCGCCAAGGCCAAAGCGTTGATGCAGGACCTGTATGCGCCGATCGTCGCCCGCGAGTTTGCAGAAGACAAGTCAGCCGCGACCGTGCCTGTGGTGACGACGGACTTGAGTTCCGCAGAGATGATCAAGTATGCAGCCAATGCATTCTTGGCCACCAAGATCAGCTTTATTAACGAAGTTGCTAACATCTGCGATCGGGTCGGCGCTGATGTCACCCAAGTGGCGAAGGGCATTGGTCTGGACTCCCGCATTGGCGGCAAGTTCTTGAATGCGGGTCTGGGCTGGGGTGGTTCCTGCTTCCCGAAAGACGTGTCGGCTCTGGTCCATACTGCTGATGACTATGGCTACGAAGCCCAGTTGATGAAAGCCGCCATCAGCGTCAACGAACGCCAAAAAATGGTGACGATCGAAAAACTGCAACAGGTCTTAAAGATCTTAAAAGGGAAAACCGTCGGCCTCTTGGGTCTGACCTTCAAGCCCGACACCGACGATTTGCGCGATGCCCCTGCGTTGGTTTTGATTGAAAACTTGGCCCGTCTCGGCGCGAAGGTGAAGGCATATGACCCCATCATCTCCCAGTCTGGAATGCGCCATGGCATCTCTGACGTGATTGTCGAAACCGATCCTGAGCGCTTGGCAGATGGCTGTGATGCCTTGGTTGTGGTGACGGAGTGGAAGGAGTTCGAGAACTTGAACTATGCCAAGATGGCGACCTTCATGAACACGCCTGTGTTGATTGACGGTCGGAACTTCTTGGATCAAGCCATGGTGGAAGCCGCTGGATTCCGCTACTTGGGCATTGGCCGCTAAGAAATTCTAAACCCAACGAAAAAACGGCGTAGATCTTGAATCTACGCCGTTTTTTTTATGGTTTGGAGTCTTGGTTTGGAGTCTTTGGGGCTAAGGCTGAGACAGGTTGAGCGATCGGCAGGAGTCGGTCAAAAGGTTCTGCAATGACTGGTTCAGATCAGCGGTCAACGCCTTAGCATCTTGCTTAGGTTGACCCGTGCGATAGGTCTGAACCGACAGCGGCTGACCAATGCGGATTTGTACGGTCGATCGCCAAGGCACCAGCCGATGGCTATAGGTCAACCCAATGGGCACCACTTTGACCTCCAGATCATCCTGCGCCGTCGCTTGCAGGGCTAACCGCGCAAATCCTGCTTTCAGGGGCTGCACCGATCGCTCTCGAAAAATATTGCCCTCTGGGAAAATCACCATCATCTCCCCCCGCTGCAACAGCTCAATCCCATGGCGCAAACTCGCAACACCGGGACGTCGGGTATCGATCGCAAAGCCCCCCAGCCGCCGAATAAACCAGCCCTGAAGGCCCTTCACCTCATCTTGAGTCACCATGAATCGCAAATCTCTTCCCGTCACCTTACGGCCCGTCGCAAAGGGCAACATCAACGCATCCCAGCGCGATCGGTGGGTGGGGGCCAAAATAATCGGTCCGGATGGAGGCAGCCATTCCTGGCCAATCACTTCAACCTTCCGAAAATAGATGGGTAACACAAGGTATCGACCCACAGCATAGACCCAGGGGACTAACCAAGAAGAGACCTGTGAACTCATAGACTTAAGATGGAGGCAGCCATTCCTGGCCAATCACTTCAACCTTCCGAAAATAGATGGGTAACACAAGGTATCGACCCACAGCATAGACCCAGGGGACTAACCAAGAAGAGACCTGTGAACTCATAGACTTAACCGATACATCTTGAGGCTGAATGGGGGTGAGTTGGGATGCGCCGTGGGATGCGCCGTGGGACGTGCTTTGGGGCACTTGGGAAGACTCGTTATTTTGTTCTGAAATTAATTGTGTCATAAAACACTCCAAAGCCGTGACTACCCAGAAAACTAGTAAAACTCAAAAATGACCAACAGAATCGAAATATCTCCTGTTTTGCCAGAGATCGGAGGACCTAGGATTGGGGGAGACTCGGATTTAGGGCGTTGGACGACGGCCAAGACTGAGGCCAAGACTGAGGCCAAGACCCACGAGAGCCTGATCCGATGGTCTCACGGTAAAGGGGTTTTTGAAACGTTCTTTTGGCAGGCATGACAGTTTATGGGGTGTCCTGTTTTGACGATCGAGAAGGGACTCAAAAAATCAAACGACTTTCAGGTTGACAGTTGCTGGAAAGTCCTATAGATTGCTATATGTCAAGCGTTCGCAGCGCACATCACTGCAACGTAAAGTCACTACGCCCCCATCGTCTAGAGGCCTAGGACACCTCCCTTTCACGGAGGCGACAGGGATTCGAATTCCCTTGGGGGTATTTATTTAGTGGTTTGACATTCCTATGCCCCCATCGTCTAGAGGCCTAGGACACCTCCCTTTCACGGAGGCGACAGGGATTCGAATTCCCTTGGGGGTATTACTAAAAAGCGCCAACTCTAAGATTCAGAGTTGGCGCTTTTTGATGGGTTCTAGACTGGGATTTAGAAGCCGTCTAGGGCTTACGTTTACGCTGGAACGAGTCTTTGCCCAATTGAATCGTTACATCTGATCCCAAGTCGCCTGTGTTTTCAATCCGGATTTCCCCAAAGCCGAGAGCTTCTCGGACCGCTTCTGCACTCTTGGTATCGCCTTGCTGAGCGACAATGCGGGTGACGCTGAGGGATTCATTCCAAGGCTGGCCAACATCGGTGTTTTCATAGCCGGATTTGCGCAGACTTTGGAGAATACTTTGGGCATGTTCAGGCTTTTTGGTGCTGTCTTGGAGCGTGACCCGGAGCGATCGGGTACTAGCATCCTCTGCACCCAGATCCCCAAAGTCAAAGTGACGGGCCATGACATCCTGAATGCGCCGCTGGCTGGGCAACCAGTAGCTCGCATCAAACTCCCCAGGATTACTAAATTCCCCAGGAACCATCAGCATTTGGGTGTTCGATCGGTTGGTTTGGGCCGCATATCCGACCAGAGCGACAATTTCTTCAACCGAGAGATTAGTATCGATGTGGGACTGAATCACCGACAGAATGCTGGGCAAGCGGGTGATCGTCGCGGGGTTGAGGGCTTGTTCCATGATGGCCCGCATCACCATTTGCTGACGCTGGATCCGACCGATGTCACCATAGGCATCTTGACGGAAGCGGAGGAGTTGCAGGGTTTTGGTGCCGTCGAGGTGTTGACGACCTGCTTTTAGGTTGATGTAGAGGTGCTGGCTGTCATCTTGGTATTTCATGTCTTTGGGGACATGGACGGTGACGCCACCGAGAGCATTGACGAGGGCTTCGACGCCTTGGACGTTCATGGAAATGTAACGATCGATCCCCACGCCTCCTAGGAGTTCACTAGCACTGCGTGCGGCTAGAGGAGGTCCACCGAAAAGGTTGGCAGAGTTGATTTTGGCAACGCCGTGACCAGGAATGGCCGATCGGGTGTCACGGGGAATCGACAGAACGCTAACTTTTTTGTTCTCAGGATTAAACCGAATGAGGAGCATCGTGTCCGTCAAGCCTTCGTTCGAGTTCACGAGGGCCTGGTATTTTGCGTCTTTGAGGTGGGAGGGGACGTTATTCGTATCAGTGGTGAGAACTTTTGTGCCGAGCAGGAGAATATTAACGGGTCGGGTGAGTCCCGGCATCTTCAGGCTGTTTTGACTGGCGATGCCGCTCTTGTTAAAAATCGAAGCTTCCGTACTGGAGAGCTTGCGCTGCATGAGTGGGGTGCTGGATAGGGAAACAGCTAAGAGAGCACCTGCGGTGGCGGAGAGCAGGGCGATCCCGGTCAGACAGAAAAATAGCCAAGTAAAGCGTCCATTGCCCGTTTTTCTCGGGAGGGGTTTGCCGTGGGTGCGGGTACTGGTAGCACGCATCGCAGGACGAGCGCTACCCTGAGCACTAGCCTGCACGTTGCTACGAACCGCTGGTCGTTGACCATTGGGCGCTTTTTTTGATGAAATGGGTCCCTTTCTAACGGTTCTCACGCAGTTTCCTCACCACACACAATGTTCGATCTTTGAGAAGTTTCAGTCTTTGAGAAGCGGGTTACGTTTGGGATATTATTCCCTAAGCAAACACTTTTATTGACATGGATCCAGTATTTAAGCTACAGAATCTATCTCAGGTTTTACCTGAAGTTGCTGCATGGTAACAGCATTTTTTCAGCTTGCTCACAAAACTGTGCGCTTTTTATTATGCTATGTCCCTTATGGGGTGGTCTATCTGGCGATCGGCTGATCGGTATGATTATCGGTATGATTAC
>JAAFJU010000056.1 GCA_013298165.1 Synechococcales cyanobacterium bin31.maxbin.ball.101
AAAATCCCCTCTTCAATAAGAGGGGATTCCCCAATTCACGATCGCGTTAATATTCAGTCCTATGGCACAAGCAAATCTCGGTGATTTACTGGTCACAATGCGCCAAGAAATCGCACAGACGATCGATCAAACCCAAGACACCACGACTCAAACTCAAATTTATATCAGTGACATCGACATCGATCTTCCGGCTTATATCCGGTTGGAAACGTCGAGTGAGTCAGACAGTTCTACTTCACGCCTCACGATCGACTTACCAAACCTTCGAGAAACGCCTGCTGCTGGACGCTTGGGACGGTTGCGCGTGACCTTTGCTTACGATAAAACGATCGATCGGGCTTAACTATTATGAATAATCTAACGACTATCCCTGCTAGTACAGGTGAAACCCTTAGCAATACCGAATGGCAACTGGCCGATATGGTAGATGCGATCGCCGCTGAAATTGATCATGCCGAAGATACCTTGGCACTCAAATCCTATGCCCGTGGCATGTCTTTTTCGATTAGACAATTGAGTTTGGATTTACAAGTTTCTGTCCGTCGTGATAATCAGGGTCAGGTGAAATTTCGCACGGCTGATCCCAATTCCACGGGTACCACCACAATCAAATTAGACTTTGCTCAATTGCTCAAGAGTCAATTAGGTGACGATCGGCGCAAACTGGAACAAACGATCGATCGTCGTCCCCTGGATGCGATCGGATTCACTGTAGACGAAATCCGCGCCTTAAATGCGATCGCCATCTATTCGGTGGATGACCTACATCGCTATACCCAAACCGCCGCGATGATTGGCGAAGTATGTCGTAAAACAAGCATTGCAGAAGCCCATCTACGCAAGGTTTTGGGATTGCCGTATTTAGAGGCGCTTAAGCCCGATCGTGGCTTACCAGGCAGCATTGTCTTGCTGGAAGGGGGCAACTTTGGCATTGAACAGCCGCATTCTGCGAGTGTTTATTTTCAGGGGGTGGTAGTGCCGATCGTGGCCTGGAGTAATTCGCGGATTCAAATTAAGATTCCTGAAAAGGCTACAGGAAACGGGGTAATCTTTATCGCGACCAATGACCAAATGACCAATCCGATCGATTGGCAAGTGGTTACGGTTGATCTCATGATCAAAGACATTGTGATGACGCCCAGCAATCCTCAGGACAATGACGAAATCACGCTAACGGCAACGCTGGAGAACCAGGGGCTTGGAACTGCCAATGCGTTTGCGGTTCAGTGGTCGATCGATGGCAACCCCCAGCCTAAACTGCCCCACGGCGTATTAGCACCCAATCAAACCTCTCAAGAAAGCACCGTGGTCCTCAAGACCCGTCTTGCTGCGGGGAAACATGAAATTAGCTTTATGGCGGACCCGGAGCAACAGCTTCAGGATCTCGATCGCGCTAATAGTACTTTTACTCTAGCGATCGATGTGGCTCCGAAAACTGAGATTATTAATTTAGGCTATCACTATTTGATTGACTCTCTAGACCCATTTGTGGGTGAACAGTCTTGGGATTTCCGTCAGGATGTTTTGAGTTTGATCTATCGCGGTCTGATGCGCTTTGATCCCTATAAGGGAAGGTTATTAACGGATCTGAGCCAATCGACTAATTGGAGTGAATCTTTAACGGTCACTTATTCATTACGTCCAAATGTCTATTTTCACGATCGTTCATCTCTGACCGCAGATGATGTCGTGTTTTCCTATCAGCGCGCTAAGGAATCACCCATCTGGCGTGAACAACTCAGATTCATTGAGTCCATTGAGGCGATCGATCGATTAACGGTGATGTTCAAGCTCTCAAAGGAATTCAATATCAAAGCTGAGGCTCAAATTTGGACGTTGCCGATCGTCCCAGCTAAAGCATACCAAACGGATTCTCAACGATTTATGACGCAGCCGATCGGCTGTGGGCCATTTATCGGAACCTTGGACGAAGGCCAACGCAAGTCAGGTCTCGTAAAACTCGAAGCCTTTGAGAACTATTACCTCGGCGCACCCCGCACCAGAAGCCTCTCGATCGCCCTCTCCCCCGATGCCAACCGCCTCTTAAAGCTGCTGATTGGCGGGTATGTGACGGCGATTACGCTACCGTATCAAGAGGGGTTGGTTGAGAAACTGAAGGCATCCTTGCCAACGGATAACTATCAAATGATTCAAACCCCGATCGGTCAATCCATGGTGTTACATGTTCAAGCGCGATCGTTGCTCGAAAGACAGCCAAATGATTATGAAACGAATTGGAATGCTCATTTGTGGTATCTCTAATCGACGGGTGCGATCGATCACAATCACTTCATTGCCGACCCGATGTTGAATCGTTTACCAACTGTTTTATGATTGATACATGGAAAACCTTACCCTCACTCGACCAGACGACTGGCACCTTCACCTGCGCGACGGGGCCGCACTGAAAGCGGTTTTGCCCCATACCGTGCGGCAGTTTGCCCGTGCGATCGTCATGCCCAACCTGAAGCCCCCCGTCCGATCGGTCGCTGAGGCTGAGGCGTACCGCGATCGCATCCTCGCTGCCATTCCGCCGGGTCAGCCATTTGAGCCACTGATGACGCTCTATCTGACGGACAACACTAGCCCCGAGGAGATCGTCGCCGCCCAAGCTACCCCGTTTATTAAAGCGGTGAAGTATTACCCAGCAGGAGCAACCACGAACTCGGACCTTGGGGTGACGGATATTCGTCGGTGCGATCGGGTTTTTGAAGCGATGCAGGAAGTAGACCTGCCGCTCTTACTGCACGGAGAAGTGACGGATGGTGACATTGATGTGTTCGATCGAGAGAAGGTGTTCATTGAGAAACATTTGATTCCCCTCAAGGAGCGATTTCCAAAACTGCGAATCGTTCTGGAGCACATTACCACTTCAGATGCGGTGGAGTTTGTCCGATCGGCCGATCGGGTTGCTGCAACGATTACGCCACAACATCTTTTGTTTAGCCGCAATATCCTATTCAAAGGCGGCATTCGTCCCCATTTTTATTGCCTCCCCATTTTAAAACGCGAGGAGCATCGCTTAGCCATCTTGCAAGCGGCAACCTCAGGCAATCCCAAGTTTTTTCTGGGGACCGATAGTGCGCCTCATGGTCGCGATAGTAAAGAAACATCCTGTGGCTGTGCAGGGTGTTATTCGGCACTGCACGCAATGGAGTTATATGCAGAAGCCTTTGAGAGCGTGGATGCACTGGATAAGCTCGAAGCGTTTGCCAGCTTTCATGGTCCAGATTTTTATCAACTCCCCCGCAATACAGACCAAATCACGTTGACGAAAACCACTTGGCGGATTCCGGATGAATTGCCCTTTCTGGACTCCGGACTCGTGCCGTTACGATCGGGTGAGGAGATTACCTGGCAAATGGTGTGATTAACTTTGTCAAGATTCCAATAAAAATTAGCGCGTAGCCATCAAGATTATAGTCAACGAGGAAGGTCATTGATTTTGCGCGGCTCGTCGTGCTTTTTGAGCTTCAAGTTTTCCCCATAGTGCAGCATGTTCGGGCTTATGGGGCATGGCGGCAATTTGAATAAACCGATCGTGGTTGCGATCTTCCCAATATTGACGAATTTCTTCTCTTGTTTGCAAAACCTCTTGGTATTCAGCTTCAACTTCGATCGGATGCGATTCAATGTAAGACAAGGCTGCATTGATTTGGGCATCTGTCAGACTGAAGATGTCACGAATGAGTTTGGGTGGATAGTCCGCTTTGAGGAGATCCATCAAATCATAAAGACTCACTCGTAAACCCGCGATCGTGAGTCCGCGTTCTGTACGAATAATATCTGTTGCAGCGCTAAAAGTTGCGACCATCTTGCAGCCTCTTACTCCATGGTCTCTCTATTGTAACATTCGACAAAGGCGATCGAAGCACAAGGACGATCGATCGGTTTGCTGGGGGTGCATTGGGCAAACTACTCAACTAGCTAAATAACTGAAGCTGTTCATGAATGACTTTACAACTTACAGCATCCTCAGACATCGATCGTTTTTGAGTGGTACGAAGAATCAGAATTATAAAATTTAGTGATGTTGGAGGATGCATACGCCTGTAGTATCTATCCTTGCGAAACGTCATAGGTGGATCAAAGAACCTATAGACTTCAGATGTGCCACATATATAGTGAAGCGAATCATATTCATCTTTTGTACTAACCACAAAATCAATTATTTCACCTAATTCACTATAAAGATCACTGAAATAATTGAATATTCCGCCGATGTCATCATCAGCAAATTTTCGAGATACCCCAGATGAAGCATCCAGGCAAATTCCATCAAAATGTGACTCGATCTGAGAAATAATTACTTGCTGAGCTTCAGGAGGTACGCCATAATCATTTGCAATCCTTTTAACAGATTTAGGTTCTTGCATCTAATTACCTCTAAGTTAAATCCATTGATTTTCATAGATTGTTTCTCGCAGTGCCCGGATGGAAAGCATAGCAGTCTCTTCAAGCTCTTTCTCTATTTCCTCTGGATTCTTAAGAATTCCAGAGTCATTCCACGGCTTATCGATATGGACCCATTTATTCCTATATTTACGCAGCTTGTGTAAATCTTCTTTCAATTTTTCTGGAATTGAAGATTGGCTGATTAATTCGACTAAATGCTCCTGCCCAGTCTTTGAGTATTCAGATCGAAGATAGGTTTCGATGCCAGAAACAGCAGTAAGAATTGATGCCAAATTTGCCCCACCAATAAAAGCAGTATCAGCTTCCCTGACGACAAAGATACACCACTCGGAAAGGATGACACCACCTTGTAGTAATTGATCGTCAAGATCAAGCAGATATTGTTCGCGATCATTTTTTTTCATGACAGTCACTAATCATATTAGTAAGAAATTTTCCGCAGGTGCTCCTAATTATAAGAAGAAGCATGAAATCTGTCAGCCGACCTCAACTCACCAATCCCAGTTCAGTGACGCTTCAGCCAAAACCAGTGCTATTAATTAACAAACGATCGACCGTTCATGCAAAGCCATCGAGAAGTCTCTAATAACCATCAACGTTGTGTAGAGAATCATCGATGGTTAGTCCAAAGGACAAAAGGGTTTCGTCTAAAACGATCGAAGGTTGGTTATGAACCAGAATCCTTTCGTTATGAACCAAAGTCCTCTCGTTATGAACCAGAGTCCTCTGGTTATGAACCAGAACCCTTTCGTCACGATCGTCCCTCTTCCCTCAACCAAACCTAAAAACTCAATCCACAACACGCTTGAAAACCCAGATCAAATCCGCTACGCTAAATCTCACAAGATGCGATCGAGCATCTGGACCCAAAAATTTGAGCACCGATGGCTAGTGTTCGTACCACTAACCAACGGCTAAACCACACGCGCTGATAACACCAGCGGGCGGCCTCAGGCTATCGTAACACGTAGCCCTAAGAGCGACCCCACTACCGATTCACCGTGGGGTCGCTCAAGTTTTTGGTTTTTTCCACCCTAGAAAAAACTAAAAACCACCATGAACATGGCCCAAGACCCACGCGACCGATTCCAAAGATCGATCGCCGATCCCACGCGCGTACTTCTCATCGGCAGTCGTAGCGGCATCCAAAAAACGATCGACCATCTCTGCACCTTACACTTCTGCGACCACGCCGAATGGAGCAAAATCCAACCGCATCCCACTCGACAAGGCGACTTCCTCAGCACCATGACCAAATGGCGCATTTAAATTAACGTCATCACGCGATCGATCGCTAGGATTGCTAACGATCGATCGCAACATCAACTTTTCCACAAGCTACAATACAATCAGCCGTTAGCAATCAACCATTCATGCAAACGATCGAAATCCTCCCCGACTCCATTCACGCCAGCGCACAATACCGCGCCACCTGCGGAACCCACCATGCCACCGGACAGACCCCAGGGCAAGCTTTAGACAGCCTAGAAGCCGAACTCAACACCACGATCGAAACCGGAACAACCCTGGTCATCCTGCAACGATTTCGTCCCGACCCATTCTTCACCGCAACCCAACAACAACGACTGCGCGAACTCATGGATCAATTCCAAACCGCCATTGCCCAAGGCACAACACTTCCACAACAGACCCAAACCGAACTCGAAACCCTCATCGAAACCGAACTCGAAGCCAACATTCAACGATCGCAACATCTCCTCCAAACCCGAACTCGCAACGACTAAATCATCTATCATGCACCCTAAATATCCGATCGTTGCCACCGATCGGAAAACCCAAGCACCCTGATTTTGCCGATCGGTTCAAGGCTTGAAAGACTGACACACCAAAGCTTGTATCAATTGTTAGCGTAAGATTTTGCCGATCTTTTTGCCGATCGTACAGTTCTAAAAAGCAGCGATCGAAGTATCAAAACCCGATCGTCCGTTATTCGGCATCCCTTGGAAAGATCCGATCGCCCGTCCCCAAATCAAACAACGCCATTTGTTTTAAATCAAACTTCAAAGGCACCACAGAACCCACAGCAGGCGCAGACTCATCAGTCGCCAATAGAAAAGCGATCGGAAACACTCCACCCGGACCCGGCAACTCCGCCCGCACCACAAGATGATCTCCAAACGGCTCAACCGAAATCACCGTCCCCATCACATGGGGCAACGCCGAATTAATCGTCACCGCCTCAGGCCGAATCCCAAAATCAAACCGCTGCCCCGATTCCAATCGCCCTTTAAGTTCACGACGCAGCGCGATCGTCGCCGGAATCATCCGATCGCCCAACTGAAACCCATCCCCCGTAAACGGCAACGCAAAAATATTGATCGGCGGATAGCCTAACGAGGTCAAATCTCTGCGGTTTTGGGGCAATACAGTCATGGAAAACCTATCGGAAACTCCCCCTATCTTACCGTTTCAAAGACCCCAGTTAAAATTTTCGACATCGCCACCGTCCCATAGGATTCTAAACACCGATCGCGTCCTAGTTTCCCTTTTTGTTCGGCAAGTTCCCAATTTGCAAAAATCGACTCAATCATTTCAGCAATCTGCTTCGGATTTTTAGGTTCCACCAAATAGCCCGTATCCCCCAGAATTTCAGGAATATCGCCCACCCGCGTCGAAAGAATCGGTTTCGCCATTGCCATGCCGTCGCTCAGCTTCAACGGAAACTGAGCAACAGCAGTTAAAGTATCTCGCTGAGGCACAATCACCACATGAGCCGCCGCAACCAGTTCCGGCATTTTTTCCACGGGCGATCGGGGCAGTTGAATAATCCATTTGCCGTAGCGTTGCTTGAGCCGATCGTCGTAGTCATCATAAGGACTTCCCCCAATGATCACCACGCGCAGATCCTCTTGATTTAGAAGCTCCAACGCATCCAATACATCTTCCACACCCTTATGAGGACGCGGCGCACCGGGAAACATCAAAACGCGGTATTGGGATAGACCGAGCTGCGATCGGACGGCATCTGCATCATAAAGACTCGGATCAAAAAGCCCAGTCTCTTTCCCATTCGGCAAATACACGCCACCAAAGCGCTTTTGTAGAAAGTTGGTATCAACGGTTAAGGCATCCACCCGATCGACCCACTTTTCTAGCCATTTTACATACAGCGGATGATCCAGTTCACGCAGTTGACCATTGGGTTTAAACAAATCCCGATAGCGTTGTTTTAGAGTAACCGGACTGTACTTCCAGTCATCCCCACCACACCAACTCAACTCCCAATCATCCATATCCAACAGCAATGGCTTTCCCGTTTGCCAACGCCGCAGTAAACCAATCCCAAAACTCGTCGGCTTCGGTTTCACCGCATAAATATAATCGCCATCGACATACTTGAGTAATTCAGGCAACTTCAGCAAAACGCCCGGTAAAATGCTGCCGGGAACCGATCGTACCTGCACACCCTCCGGCGGTTCCGCATACAACGCCTTCCCAAACTGAAACCCCACCACCTCAACGCCATAGCCCATTTCTCGCAACACCAACGCCAATAAATAGGCGCGCACGGTGCCGCCGCTGGAGAGATCGTTGACGATGAGAGAAACCTTTGGCATTTTGGATTTTGGATTTTGGAACGCTTATTTTTTTTGCATCTTTGCTTCGTCGGGGATGATGACGATGAAGCCGAGTTTGATCTCATCTAGGAGGAGGACGAGTTGCAGGCGTAGGTCTGGTGCCAGGGATTGATTGGATAATAGGGCTGTGGTCAACTGGCGGTAGCTGAGCGGGGTGAGTTGCCGCGTTTTTTTGATGAGCGGGATTTGCTCGGCGATCGACAGTTGTTCACGATTTCGGGACAGGACCATGCTTCAAATGCCTCTCGAACTATGCAACACTAAGAATTTAAGACTTGATTTTCACCTTTAAAGCTAAGCGACCTTACTAATATCGACAGCTTTGCCAAAAGATCAACAGTTCACCGCGTTTAACCCCTACTTTTTAACCCAATGATGCAAGTGTACCGTTTGGCCGCGTTGTCGGATAACTATATTTTCATTTTGGTGGATGAGGCGTCGCGATCGGTCGCGGTCGTGGACGCAGGCGATGCCGTAGTGGTGCTGAACTTTCTCAAAGACCAAAACCTATCGCTTTCCATGATTTTGAATACGCACTACGACGGCGATCATGTGGCAGGCAATCGCCGACTACTTCAGGCATTTCCAGGGATTCCCGTCTACGGCAATGCGATCGATCGGGGACGCATTCCTGGGCAGACGGTATTTTTGAATGACGGCGATCGGGTCCAAGTGGGGGACTCAGTGGGTCGGGTCCTTGCTGTTCCTGGCCATCGTCACGGACATTTGGCCTATTACTTTGAAGCCTCAGCCGATTTGTTTTGCGGCGATGTCATTTTTTCCGCTGGCTCCGGACGCATTAAGGACTGCACCCCCGAACAAATGCAACAGTCCCTCGCCAAGCTCCGATCGCTCCCCGATGCGACAAAGATTTGGTGTGCCCATGAGTATACATTGGACAATTTGCGATTTGCATTAACGATCGATCCAGACAATCTTGAACTCCAATCGAGAATGCTAGAAGTCAAAGAACTCCGATCGCGATCACAACCAACCATTCCCACCATCATGGGATTTGAAAAACGCACAAACCCATTTTTACGCTGGGATGCAGAAGCCATTCGATCGCGCCTCGGGACCACGGGCGATGTGGAAACCTATACGGAAGTCCGATCGCGAAAAAACCAGTTTTAGCTGTCCCCTATGCAACACCATAATCTGTGTAAGGACGCTTGTATGGCGGATGTAAGCCCAATACAATATCTTCCCGTGGCACACCCATTTCAACCAAGTCCTCAGCCGGATTTTCTTCAGTCCAATTCTGCTGTAACCAAATTTTTTCATCCTTAATATCGATGTGGATGAAACAGCTATAAACTCGCTTTAAGCCAATCCAACCCACATTCATCCACTGATAATGATCGCGAACAGTGTCCATCACTAGTTCGACGTCGACCTCATCCTGACTCTGATCTGAAGTTACATAGTCAGTCATCAGTTTTTGAACATATTCCCGATACTTCGTTAATTTATCCATTGTTCAATAACCTCCTGAAAAGGATCATACACAATTAATCGTAAACCATGGTCCTCGATCGCAACTTGAACAAATTCCGATTGAAAGAAATCCTCATAAGCCTCAACCGGGACCGCGAGGTAAAGCCGCCTATCCGGCTCCTGGCGCTTCAGGGCCACTTGATAGTTCAAAAACTGTCCCACAGCATTATGAAAATCAGTCATCGGCGATGGGTTTAGAAAACTCTTAACCTCAATCGCGATCTTTTCCAAACCCCGATCGGCAAAGATTAAGCGTTCCGCTGCAAAATCAATTTCAAGACGTTTGCCTCCAAAAAACATTTGGAATGACTCAGTCACAGTCCACTGATCTCGAATCAATGCCTGCTTGACTTGTTTGTGAAATTTATCCTTTGCGGTCACACTGACCTCCGCAACTCACAACAACCATACCTTATATAATATCGCACTTCTATGATCTCAAATTCAAACCCAAAATCAAGGAAAGCATATTTTTCCAAACCTCTCCCTATTCATTCATTAGGGCCAATTTTCAAGAAATTTATCTTTTCTTGGATATAATATGAAACTACAGTATCTTCCGGAATTCTGCGTAAATCTGCGTAGAGGCTAGAACAACGATCGAAACCTTATCGCCTAATTAATAGCCTTATTCATAAACTCTTCGAGGCTCCCATGAACTCGCTGCAATTGCTTCTCAAGCCCATTGTTCTAACCCTTAGCCTTCTCGGACTGCTACTGCCCCAAAGCACGATCGCCGCCACCCCCTGGCGCGTCATCTATCGCCCACCCAATCGCGGTGCCCCCAGCACCACAGGCACAGGCGGCAGTCGTCCCGGCTGTCCCGCCATGGCAAAACCGATCGCCGCGATCGCCCCCTTAAAAAGCAACTGGGGAGAAACGATCGCCGCACGGCCTACGCTGTGGTTTTATCAGCCCTATCAAGGAGATGCGATCGAACTGAACCTCCTCGACGAAACCACCCAAACCACTGCATTCAAACAAATTTATAAATCCAATAAAAGCCCAGGAATCATCCCACTCAAAATTCCTGAAACCGCACCTGCACTCAAAATCAATCAACTCTACCGTTGGCAAATCAACTTCATTTGCAACGGCAAAACGCAACAAGCGTACAACGTGAGTGGAACGATCGTGCGTCGTGACGTAAGCCAGAATTTGAACTACAAACTCAAGCTAGCCAAACCCGAAAATAGAATCACGCTCCTAGCCGATCAAGGGCTATGGTTCGACACGGTAAACGAAATGGCATTGATGATGCGATCGGCTCCCAAAAATCCGATCGTTCGACAGAATTGGCGATCGTTATTAAGCCAACCCGAAGTGAAATTAGACAATTGGAAAGACGAACCGTTGATCGATTAATTGGGTTGGCCCCCTAAATCCCCCTTTCTTAGATGCCCGAAGGGCTATATTTTGGGGGACTTTTAAGAAAAAATCTTTGGGTCGGCACCCCCAGAATTGGGGGCTGGGGGGCGGTTCGCCAGAATTCAAATAAACTAACAAATAGGCATTCAATCATGTTTTTCACGCCCCCACCTGCCGCCATCACAATCACGCAACCCACCACCCAATCCATTACCCCAACCCTCCCGATCGCCCCCCCAGAGCAACTCATTGCCCAGCGCACCGTCAATCCTGTTCAGCCTCAGGTCTCACCTCAGATCTCGCCTCAAGTCTTACCTCAAGTCGCCCCACCCAAACGCCCCAATCTTCCCACAATCGACAATGGCAAAACCCCACCAAAATTGGACATTCCCGATCGCATAGAAGACCGTCCTATTCTAGATACCTCAGCACTGGAGTTCGATCGCAACTTCGTCTCCGTCGGCCAATATCTCGCCCCCACCAGCAGACTCAGCCAACTGAGCATTTTCAAACGGATTCTTCCAGAAGCCTCAATTTTGATTGAGCTAATGCCCATCAGCGCGGGATTAATTTGGATTAATCCCGCGCTCGGCAGAGGGTCCAAATTTATGATGTTTCACCCCGGAACTCAACCCAACGCCCCAGCCCCAACAGCCGTCTCCCCCGCTGCCATCAACGATCTCCCACCCAACCCCTCCAACGCGATCGCCCTCACACCAAACCTCGCAGCAAACGGTTCAATGAACTGTCAAGCTGAAGTGGAAATGATTAAAAAACAACGTCCCGGCGATCGGACGGAAACCATTTATTTCACACTTCAGAAATGCTACGAAAAACAAAAAGCGAACGCTCAACAGCTTCAACAGAAAACACTCGAAATCTACACGCTGAATAATTTAGCGACTCTCTCTTATGTTCTAGGCGACTACCTCAAAGCGATCGACTATCATCAAGAACAACTGAAACTCGCCCAAGCGGAAAAGAACACGATCGCCGAAGGCATGGCCCTTGCAGGCATCGGTGCGTCCCATGGAGCCTTGGGAGACTACCCGCAAGCCACGAGTTTCTACACCCAAGCCCTAGAGCGATTACCTGAAGACACTGCACCGCAATGGCGATCGCTCGTCTTGCGAAATCTGGGCAACGCTGCACTGAATCAAAAAGATGCTTTCAAAGCGATCGACTTTCAGCAGCAAAGTCTAACAGTCTCACGTAAAATTAACGATCGCTACGGAGAAGCCCAAGCCCATGGAAACCTTGGCAACGCCTACGCCGATCGATCGGACTTTGCAAAATCCTTGGACTCCCATCAGCAAAGCCTGACGATCGCCCAATTGATCCAAGATCCCTTTCAAGAAGCCCAAGCCCTCCTCGGTCTCGGGACTACGTCGGGCTATCAACGCAATTTCAGCGTCGCCGTCGGCTACCACCAGCGCAGTCTCAAACTCATGCGCGAACTCCAAGCCAAACTCGGCGAAGGCATCAGCCTAACCAATCTAGGCGACAGTCTACAACGCCTACAACGCTTCAGTGAAGCCGAAACCACACTCAAAGATGGCATCACCGTTTGGGAATCCCTACGGGCAGGCTTAGGCAACAACGACGCCTTCAAAGTCTCCATTTTTGAAACCCAACTCAGCACCTACCGCAACCTCCAAGAAGCCCTGATTGCGCAGAACAAAACCGCCAACGCCCTCGAAGTCTCAGAGCGCAGCCGTGCCCGTGCCTTCATCGAACTCCTCGCCCGCAATCGCAACACTGATTCTCCTAGCAATCCAAACAGCAATCCCAAGTCTCTAACTATTGCTCAAATCCAACAAATCGCGATCGCCCAAAAATCCACCCTAGTCCAATACTCCATCATCCGAGACCAATTCGTCGAAACCAGCCACGGCGGGTCCGTCCAGTTCACCACAGAACCCAAAGAAACCGCCCTCTTCATCTGGGTCGTCCAACCCAATGGCAACGTCCAGTTTCGCCGCACGGCCCTGACTCCTGAAATGGGTTTAGGTGACAAATCCTTAGTACAACTCATTAGCAACTCACGGGATGCGATCGGCACCCGCAGTACCTCAAGCTTTAAAATCAGCGATCGAGTCCGACGCAAAGGCGAACCCACCAGTTGGCAACCCTACCAAATCGTCAGCCTTGCCGACGGAAAAGCCCGCCTCAGCCACCCCGAAATCCAGCTCCCAGAGCCAGTCGCGATCGACGAACTCTACAGCGCAACGCCCCAAACCCAACAGTTCTACCAATTCCAAGCCCTCCATCAAAAACTCATCGCACCGATCGCTGACCTGCTACCCACCGACCCTAACGCCAAAATCGTCTTCATCCCCCAAGAGCAACTCTTCCTCATCCCCTTCGCCGCCCTACAAACGACCAAAGGCGAATTCCTAATTGAAAAACACACCCTTCTCACCGCCCCATCCATCCAACTCCTCGCACTGAGCCAATCCCGCCGCACCAACGCCACCAGCCTGATCGTCGGCAACCCCACTCCCATGCCCAACAACTTCGCCGCGCTCCCTGGCTCCGCGATCGAAGCCCAATCCATCGCCCAACTGCTCCGCACCCCAGCCCTCACCACCCAAGCCGCCACCGAAACCCAAATCAAATCCCAACTCCCCCAGGCGAATATCATCCACCTCGCCACCCACGGCTTCTTCGACGAGACCCATCCCCTCCAAGGCGCGATCGCCCTCGCCCCCAGCGCCCAAGACGACGGACTCCTCACCGCCGAAGAAGTCCTAAACATGCGTCTACAGGCCCATCTCGTCGTCCTCAGCGCCTGCGACACCGGACGCGGCAAAATCACCGGAGACGGCATCCTAGGCTTATCCCGATCGTGGCTAGCCGCCGGAGCCAACAACGTCCTCGTCTCCCTCTGGGCGGTGAATGACCAATCCACCGCTGCCCTCATGGTCGAATTTTACCGATCGCTTCAACAGCAAAGCAGCCCCCAATTCGACAGCGCGATCGCCCTCCGCCAAGCCATGCTCACCACCCTAAAAACCAACCCCTCCCCTAAAGACTGGGCCGCCTTCACCCTCATCGGCTCCCCCAATTAGAACAAATCTAAAATCCGACTGTCCTCTTCAGGGGCATTCAAAAAGTGATGCATTAATAAAAAGCCCACGATCGTCCAAGTCTGATACGTCCGCGCCTGCTGCCCAATCCAATGGGCCGTCGGACCATCGTGGTATTCCGCCCATTGCTGATCGGGGAGTTGACGCAGCATTAATTCATAGGAATTTTTCAAGAATGATTTCACATTATATTTCAAATCCTCCGGCAAACTCTGACTTTGCCGCTGCATTGCAATACATAGAAACCAAGTCAACGACGCCCAATGGCCACCATTGTGATAACACCAAGGCAAATTCTTCCGATCGTACCCCGTCTTCTTCCGCCAATCTGCATCTTCCAAAGGCGGATGACAAATCCGCAAGGGCATCTGCGCCACCAAATGATGCTGGTTTTGCATCACCAGTCGAAAGAGCGATCGTTGCTGGTTTGGGGTAATCAGATCAAAGATCGCACCCAAACAATTGCCCAATGAAAAGAACCGAAAATCCGGTCGTCCCGTCCGAATATTCCCAATCAAATACCCACCCCGATCGCCCAACCATTCCTGCAACCAATGGGGAATGGTTTCGGTTTGAATATTAAATTCATTTTGAATGCCTGTGCCATATTGTTCCGTGGGACGACGACGCAACACCTGCACCGTTTTACTCGTCACCCAATAATGCTTAAGCAAATGCCGCCGCAATTCCCTGGCATAGCGAATGCAATCATGGGACGTATGAGGCCGAGAATGCGGACCTGCATAGCGCAATAAATTAGCGGCACCACGTAAGGCTCCATACAGCAACGCTTGAATTTCCAAGGGCGCACCCCAGACATCCAAGGGCCGATCGATCATAAAGGCACCATCGGGCACATACAGCGTCGGCGCTTCCCGAAACGAAGGCCGCAAAATCAAGTCTAAAAACTTCTGAATCCCACTTTGCACCGCAGGCTGCGTCGGCCAGTCCCGATCGCCGCTATGCCGCACGTAGGCATTGGCCAGCACGACCCACCACAGCGTCGCATCCACGGAGATCACCCGCCCGATCGCCCGCTGCCCATAATCCGCCACCAACACCCCATCATGCTCCACAAAACTGGTCGGAAAGATCCCCCGAGTCTGCGGCGTTTGGCTTTGGAGCGATAGACAGGTCGTGAGGAAGTTTTTAACGGCGTCGTACTTCTTTTGTAGGAGTAAGTAGGCCATCACAGGCACATTATCCCGAATGAAGATCTCACAATAATTCAGGTCTCCGCCCGTCCCCGTTTGCTTGGGAATGGCGGCGATCGCCCCGACCCATTCGCCATTCCAGGAGACCATGGCCCGATCGTAGAGGAGGGCTTGAGCTTGCTGAATAATCTTAGCTTCTTGCATTTGGTATAATGAGCGTCAAACGCCAGGGTGAAGGACTATGCAGGACCGATCGAGTAACACAATGGGAGTTCATACTCAGACAAAATGCTACATCGTGACCGACTTAGACAACACCTTAGTCGGAAACGCAGCAGCAACTCAGGAATTTAATCGGAAGATTTTAGCATGGCAGCCGCAAGTCGGCCTAATCTACGCCACAGGCCGCTCCTACCAGTCCGCCAAGCACCTACAACGATCGGAGGATCTTCTAGAACCGCACTACTGGATTACGGGGGTGGGGAGTGAGATTTATTACCAGGGTGACTTGGATCAAAGCTGGAGCGATCACTTGATGCACCAATGGGACCGATCGCGCATTCTGGCCCTCACCAAAGACTTCCCCGAGTTCATCCCCCAGCCGGATCGAAGCCAGAGTGATTTCAAAATCAGCTTTTTTCTGTATGACAACAATGCCACTGAGATTTTGGCGAGACTGCGCGATCGAATTCGGGCAGAGGGATTAGATGCACATGTGGTTTATAGTAGCCGAGAAGATCTGGATATTCTTCCAGTACGCTGTGATAAGGGATTAGCCATGCGGCATCTGATGACGAGACTGGGGTTAACCAATGACAATACGATCGTCTGCGGAGATTCCGGTAATGACATTGGACTGTTTAAACAAAACACATTAGGCGTGATTGTAAACAACGCTCAAGCGGAACTTTTAGATTGGCATCGGGAACATGGACAAGATTCTTCTGGTAATAGCCACCAACGAATTCACTATGCTAACGCTGAATGTGCTGCAGGAATGCTAGAGGGCATCCAGAAGTTTCAGCCAGATTTGTTTTAGGCTGCGCTCAGAATAGGTGGTTTTTTAAGCATAGGTAAAGTAGAGGAGTAGCATGTAGCCAGCCAATAAGAATAGTCCGATCGCCAGTACGATCGCCGCAACGACCTTCACCGCAATTGACTTGCGATCGTTAAAAGCAAGGAACATACCAAACGCCAGAAACACTAAGGTCGTCCGCTGCCAGTTCAAGCGCCCCATGTCCTTTCGCGTTTTAATATTCTCCATGGGATCAGAGGTCGTACAAAGTTTTTGCAATTCACTATAGTTCGGGACCGCAGGAGGCCGAGTGATGAAGCGATGGGGAGCCGGACAAGTATTGGTAAACGTCAGGTAGCTATATTCATATCGCCAAGGTGGAAACAATTCCGAAACCAGAAAAAGGATCGTCGCTACGATTAAAACAAAGCGCTGTTTGATGTTCAATTGTTTTCTCCTAAGCATCATGATTCATTTTGACGGGGGTATAAGTCATCTTTGGCGATGGGCTAGAAAATCGATCGCCTCCTGATTGTTCCGTTCTTGAGCAAGTTCTAGTAGCGATTTAGGGGCGATCGTTTGATGATGCAGAAAAATGCTATTGGTATTGGGCTGCGTTAGTCGATCGACCTCTGCCCCAAATCGCATCAGCAGTTCAGCGGCATCAAAATTATTCGACAGTACCGCCAACATAAACGGCGTTAAGCCATTCACATCACACGTGTTGGGATCAGCACCTGCTTCTAGTAGTATTGAGAGAATAGTACCGATGCGGTCGTTCAATTCCTCCGGTCGTTTTGCTAAACCGTGATGCTCCAAAGCCCCCAACATACTGGGAGCCAAAAACACCATCGTCAACGGCATCATTTCATGCATTCCCGATTTATTCGGATTAGCACCATTTCGCAACAGCGCTTCAACCATTTCTACTCGGGCTAACCGACAGGCAGCCGTTAATGGCGTATCCTGATCGCGAGTATTCACATTGCAACCCGCATCAATCAGCAATTGCAGAATCTCAGACGTACTCTTTTCAGCGGTATCCGTTAATAGCCGAAAACCCGTGCCAAACTTCACCCCTGCCCCAGCCTGCAAAAGCGATCGCACAATGTCGATATCTCCATTCTCACAAGCTTTCCGAATCGGTGTTAATCCGGGACTTTGGTTATGAAGATTCGGATCTGCACCCGCATCTAGGAGGATTTGAACAATCTCAGTCGATCGATCGCTCACTGCCAAACTCAAGGCGTCAAACACGAAAAACTGCGTATAGGTTTCATTCACTGGCGCACCCGCTTCGAGCAATGCACGAATGACTGGCATTTGTTTTGCCATCACTGCACTCATCAGTACTGTCGGCTGATCGCGATCGCCCTCGCCCTGATATCGATCGGCTTCAATCAATTGCTTCAGAAACTCGCGATCGCCTGACTGTGCCGCAACGGTCAATTGCTCAAATGCTTGACTAGAGGCTTCATTCTCAGTTTCAGAGAGATTCGATTCACCCATGATTAGCGTGAGGACGTCATTCATGGAATGAATGAGTGAACCGTTTGAATCATTATTCGGCATCATCGTCATTCACCATCTCCTGTGCGATCGTCCATTCTTCCTGAATCGTGATCCAATCTGCTCGCGCAATGCGCCCCTGAGATGTCGTCATCACCTGCAACGCGGGCTTTCCATCCGCCATCCCATACCAAACGGCCGGAATATACAGTCCTAAATCAGCAACCACACGATCGACAAATCGCATTTCTGTGCGTTGCCCAACGTCATAACGACCCATATCTAAATAGTTATCATCATCTTCTACAGCTTCATCAAAGTATGGTGGATTCTCCCGCTTTGATTCAAATCGATGCTCATCAGCATGTTCAAATACCTCGACCGATTCACCATTCTTGAACAGCTCATAACTAACCGAACTTGATGTATCTTCCTCCATCATCGTAATGGCATCAGTTTGAAATTTCTCAGATAGAAACTTCGTCTCCTGTGGCACATCATCAAAGTGCTCCAAATCTACCCAAGAGAGCGATCGAATGATTACCACCCATTCACTATCCTGAACTTGAATCACCGGAATCATCATGCCTGACTCCGAGTCAAACTCTCCTTCATTGTCTGAGCTTTCTGGAAGTAATGCAATGTTCTTCTCCCATTGAATGTTGCGATCAGCAAGCTGATCAAACTTCATCGTCATACTACGCCAATCTCTTCGACTCCGAGTCGTCTGCCCTTCACGAAACTCGATAAAAGCATCGATTACAGCCTCGATCGGTGCTTTCACCGCCAGCAAAGAATACTCCGGATGTCCGTCATAAATCATCCGAACAAAATCCAAGCTGCCCAAGGTTTGTGAGAGGGTTTGTACGCGTGTCAAAGTCGTCATGAGATGGGGTGGAAAGAGAACATTCATTAGAATTCCCAATCCCAGACCTCAAATTAAGATCCGGGAGATCCCACAAGCACAAACAAGACCGACGAGGCATATTACAGTGGGTGTATGAGTTGAGGTGAATTTAGATGGAATGTCCTGAATGCCAATCGAGCCATATCCGTAAAAATGGCATCAAAACAAAATCACCTCTGCGTCGATTCTCGTCGCCAATTTGTCGTTCTCAATGAAATCCCCTGCGGTTACAGCGATGAGGTGAGGCAACTCTGTCTGAAAGTAGGTGAATGGGGTGGGTTTCCGGGGGATTGAAGGCAATCATCGTTCTGAAACCTTCAAACCCTTGTGGTCGATAAACGCTTTGCTATTCTAAATCCGTAGACATGTTGGCACACTCCATTGGATTGTTGTTTCACTATCTGAAATTAGGGTACATCCCCGTCTCATTTCGGGACATACCCTAATTCGGCAATCGCTTACTCCGCTCGACGGCGTGCCAAAATCACATCAGCCATCGGTGAAGCCATGTGCATTTGATGCCGCTCAAACGTCCACCCTAAATCATCTAATGTTTTGCGGAAATATGTGGTGTCAAATCCCAACTCAAGCCACCCAAATTTTCGAATTGAATGAACAGAAATGCCATCGAGCCGGACACCCCAAGGATAGGGCAAGTCTACAATTGGTTCTGCCGCAAAAATCATTACGCCATTCGGTCCCAACATTGCATCTAAATTCTTCAATAAGGTCAAATGGTCCGAGCAGTGATGAAAACATTCAAAAAACATCACAGCATCGAAGGTCTGATCGACCCTAAATGTGGCCATATCACCGTGATGACAGGTCAATCGATCGTTCAAAACGCCCGCACGATGTTGAATTAACGAAATAAACTTTTTGTCTGCTTCCACTACGGTTAATTCATACCCCATGGTCAACATATGTAAGGTTGTATTGCCCCAGCCAGGGCCGAATTCAAGGACCTTTGCACCGGGCTGAAGGTTGGCTGTTTTCAGGATGAAACCTTGAGCAATTAACTGATTCCCCACTTCTAAGGCGTTTTGTGTTGTATAGGGATAGGGCGATCGTTTTGCCTGTTCTAAATCAAATGGGGATTCTTCATTATCGAGGCTACCATAGTTGCCTCGTCCTGAAATTTCCTGATAGAGTCTTGCCTGAAAATCGTGGTATTCCTGAGAATGTGGGTCGTCGGGATATGCCTCACGGGGAATATAGTGAAATGAGCTTGCGGCCTTGCGAAATGCTTCCCCTGACTGCGCCATCAGGGCATCGCAATGGTCCAACATCGCATCCAACTCCGATGGCGATCGTAGGATCTTAATGTCTGGATTCACGGGATACGGATTTCTTGCAGCATTGGTTTGTCCAGAGGCTTTGCGTAGAAATCGATTTAAGCGGGGACCCACTTTTCGTTTGAATCGTTCCGTTAGACTGACCGTCGGCATCTGGGTTGGCGACGGGCGACGAGAATGTTTTATTTTGAACTCTGGCGCATCCGTGAATGTCCGGAAGAGTTGTTCGAGGCTCAGTTCGCCTTTCTGGATTAAGGATTGGTAGATCGCCAGTCCGGCTGAATCAGGATTTCTTCCTAGAAAAATGCGATAGGCCGATACCACATCGTCAATGGTCGCTTGACTATCGTGAGGCTGATCGATATTTTGCATGGATAACCTGCTAGCCCTTAGATAGACAGCTTGATACGACGACAATTTGTAGGTTTAAAGAGTACCATGATTTCTGGCAATTTGATCCGTCCAACTGGGCTTCGGTCTAAAGGCTACTCCAACATCGATCGCACCACCGCTACCGTCTGCCCAGCCGCAAGCTCGATCGGCTGATTGCCCTTATCTTCGCGCACGCCCAAAGGCACACTTTCCACAGGCAGCTTAATCCATTCACCATCCTGGGTTCCGATCGCCACATAGGTATCCGGGAACGCCACCGTCATGCCTACTACTTGATCTGACTTTTGAGTGAATTGGAAGACATGTTGACCGAGATCGCCAAAGTTACAGATTTTCAGCACTCCCACGGTCATGCGTTTGCCATAGCCTTGGGCCGAGAGCATCAGGAATTCATCCTCGTAGCCCGCGATCGCCCATCCGACAAATCGCTCCAGTTTCAATACCTTCGTCAATTGACTGCCCGCTGTTGTTCGATTGGCTAAGGGCAAACTCTCCTGATTGATTTCCACTCGAATCACGCGACCCATACTGGTACAAACCACCAATTGATCACCCTCTTCTACAAAGCCCATTTGTACGATTTGATCATCGTCTTTCAGTTTGAATGCGACTAATCCACGATTGGTCACGTCCGCTAATTCAGACAAGGCCACCCGTTTGATTTTGCCTTGTTGAGTTAGCATCAGCAGCGCTTGATTTTCTGCATCTTCCGGCCAGACAAAGGTGGAGACGATCGTCACACCCTCTGCACTCACACTATTGGGTAAGCAGGATAGGAGAGAAACGTTGTCGCCCTTGGGAATGTCTTTTACCGCCAATGGATAGATCTTGCCCTGACTGGTTAAGACCCAGAGGGTTTGGTCTAGCATGAGAAATTCGGTTTGGAGGGTGGGGTCTTCTATTGCCGTGAGCGTTTCGGGTAACGTGGTTTCGAGTTCACGTTGGAGCCGATCGTATACCGTCAGTCCCATTCGTCGTAGCATTCCATTGTGGGTTATTTCGATCGCATTTTCCGCCTCTTCTAATTCCAAAACTTTCGGTTCCGGTTTGGGTGCGGGGGCGGCTTTCGGAGCCTTGGGGGCAGCTTTGGCGAAATTCTTGGGAATGGCGACGGGGGTGATGATTTCGGGGGTGAGTTCCAGTTCTACCGTCTCGGATTCCAGTTCAAAATCAACGTCTGAATCAATGCCTGAATCAAACTCAGTTTCAATGCCTTCCGATTCCACATCCACCGTTGCAATTACGACTTCAGGTTTGGGCGGTTTCGGAACACGGGGTTTCTTAATGGCTTTCGGAGGTGTGTCCAGTTGAATGATTCGGGTCCGACGTTCATCGCCAAACTGTTTTTTTAACGATCGCAAATCCTTTTTCAATGCCTTGAGCAATTCCTTGCGATCGTTCAAGACCTTTTGCAGACCCGCGACCTTAATGGACAACTCATCAAACTCCTTTTGCAGGTTTTGACGTTCCAATCCAGTCAAACGACGCAACGGCATTCCCAACACCGCATCCGCTTGCCGATCGCTCATGTCAAAGCTGTCCTGAAGCTGGAGCTTGGCTGTGCCACCATCCGGTGCATTCCGCAAAATATCAATCACCTCATCCAAATGCTCCAAGGCCAATAGCCAGCCTTCCACAATATGCTGCCGCGTCTCCGTCTGGTCCAGTTCATGACGGTAGCGCTTCGTCAGCGTCTCCTCCCGGAACGCCAAAAACTCCTCTAGGGTCTCCCGCAGGGTCATCATCTTGGGCTTGCGATCGGTCAAGGCTAACATGATCGTGCCGAAGGTATTTTGCAGGGCGGTTTGGCGATGCAGATCGTCGAGAATTTTTTCGATATTGGCGTCGCGCTTGAGTTCAATCACCACGCGGATGCCTTCGCGATCGCTCTCATCCCGCAGATCGGAAATGCCCACAATTTTGCCCGCATTCACCAGCTCCGCGATTTTTTCAATCAAGCTAGCCTTGTTCACCTGATAGGGCAGCTCGGTGATGATGATGACGCTGCGGCGATGTTTTCCTTTGCCCACCGCCATTTCTTCAATGTGGGTCACGCCACGCACGGTGATGCTGCCCCGTCCCGTTAGGTAGGCTTCACGAATGCCATCTGTGCCCATGATCAAGCCGCCCGTGGGGAAGTCGGGTCCGGGGATGAGGGCCAGCAGTTTTTCGTCGGGGAGAGTGGGGTTGTCGATTAGGGCAATCAGGCCATCGACGACTTCGTTGAGATTATGCGGCGGGATGTTGGTGGCCATGCCGACGGCGATGCCAGATGAGCCGTTCAGCAACAAGAACGGTAACTGCGCCGGAAGCACCACGGGTTCCTGCTGGGAGTTGTCGAAGTTGCCGACGAAGTCCACGGTGGCTTCGCCGATTTCGGTCAGCATTCCTTCGTTGCCGATCGGAGCGAGGCGTGTTTCGGTGTAGCGCATCGCAGCGGGCGGGTCGTTATCCACCGAGCCGAAGTTGCCATGGCCGCCCAGCAGCGGATAGCGGGTTGAAAACTCTTGCACCAGACGCACCAGGGCGTCATAGACGGATTGGTCGCCGTGGGGATGGTATTTACCCAGGACATCCCCGACGACGCGGGCACATTTTCTGAAGGGCCGATCGGGGGTTAAGCCCAGCTCATGCATGGCGTAGAGAATGCGGCGATGCACGGGTTTTAGGCCATCTCGGACGTCCGGCAAGGCTCGCCCAACAATGACGCTCATGGCGTATTCCAAGTAGGACTGCTGCATCTCTTGATGAAGGGCAGTCGGGACGATTTGTCCGGATTGGAGCATGTTGAGCTGGTTTGCCATGGGATCAGGTTAAAGACTGGGAAGGTTGATGGAGAAACAAGAGTCGCGCTGAGCAGTCGCGCTGAGTGACCGTAGACACTCTTATCATAGTTTTTGAAATTTCGGCTGTAATTCCGGCTGTAATTTCGGGGGTAATCCGGCCGCTTTGGAATTTTGGCTGGGAAACCGAAGCTCAGGTTTTAAACGGTTTATTAGAAGGTTTAGTGGTCTGAATTGAAGCATAGATCGCTTCAATCGCGTCAAAATCACTCCAAAATAAAGTGTATCGCTCCTCAGAAGCAATGGCCTGAAACCGATCGGCCATCCGTTCAAAAGGCCGTCAAAAGATCCTGGAAAGACGCTCAAAACTCCGTAAGGGCTGTATCCTAGGGTCATAGATAAATTTTACCTGTTATTTCTATCTGTTGTTATGTAACCGCAGTGACATCACTGCAATGATTGCTCTAAGTTAGAACTCTAAAGCGGAATCTAGAACTATGTCTGAATTACCCAGCCCCCAGACCGTTCTTCTGGTCGAAGATGATCCGACCAATGTGCGCGTCTTCTCGAAGATTTTAAGCAAGCGAGCGGGATTAAATGTCCGCCACACCGAAAATGCTGAGGAAGTTCTGGCGATCGCCCAAGCCCAGGAGGTGGATTTGGTCTTGATGGATGTGTCTCTCTCCCACAGTATGTACCAAGGCAAGTCCGTCGATGGCATTCGGCTGACGCAGATGCTCAAGGAAAACCCAGATACCGCTAAGTTGCCCGTGGTCCTGGTCACGGCCCATGCGATGGATGGCGATCGGGAAAATTTCCTCAAGAAAAGTGGAGCCGATGATTACATTTCAAAGCCTGTGATCGACCACGAAGCCTTCGTTAAACAAATTCAATCCCTCCTGCCGCCGCTATAGATTGAGCAGAGGTTCGGTTTGGGATCGTCTCGTTTAACCTAGTAATCTTGTACTCCTTTGCTTTGATTTTGGCAAGCTATGAAATCTTTTCGATCGCCCTTAATTCTGATGTTCCTGGCAGCGGCGTTGGCGGGTGGAGTTTATTTTTTAGAATTTGGGCGGCAGTCGGCGAAGGCTCCCACGTCTTCCAGTCCAACGGTTTCCCCGATCTTTGGCTTTGGGGAATCGGAGGTGAAGGGGCTGACGGTCAAAACCTTGGCGGCGACGGTTTTAATTGAAAAAACAGGCGAAAAATCATGGGTCGTCCAGTCGCCTCAGCCGACGGGTGCGGCCAATGAAGCGATCGTGTCGTTTCTGTTAACCCTGTTCAAGTCCCCGCGCGATCGTGAACTCAAGGTGCCCGCCAGTCGCCGATCGGAGTTTGGATTCGATCAGCCTTTGGGGACCGTCGAGGTGCGGCTGAATAATCAGCAACTGCATACGTTGGTGCTGGGGAAGCTGAATTTCGATCGGACGGGGCTGTATGCGATCGTGGATCCGTCGGTTGATCCGAACGCTGATTTGACGGTTTTTATCGTCCCGACCAGTTTTGAAAGTGCGGTGAATCGGCCTGTGGCTGAATGGCGATCGAAACCTGTCCCCGCACCTCCCAAAGCGTCACCTAGCGCGTCGCCCTGATCTCTCTCTGAGGGCGATCGCCCGTTGACTGACATAAGTCGCTGCCTGAATCGAAGGCTCATCCACGTACTTTGTCATCCAAATCGACGCAAAGATGATGATCGGGGCTGACATCAATAACACCAACAAAAAGCACAGGCCATAGGGCAAGTGAGGCGTTAGCCACAAGAATATCCAAGATGAGACGGATCCAAGTACTAGAAAATGGATGGCGTACAGGGCATAGGATATCTTCCCTAAAAACTGGAAGACTGGATGCTGGAGAAAATCTTTCAGCCGATCGTTAATCATGATCAACAGAAAGAGGGAAAATGCACCGATTAATGGGTAAACCCCCATCTCAGAATCTGGAGGAAGAAATCCATAGATTGTCCCTTGAAGCGATTGATAGTCCGAATAGTGGGGATAAGATGCAAAGAATACGAAGGCTACAAAAAGAACCCAAGAATAAATACTTTTTGCTTGCAATTTAATAACAAGATGATGATGTTTAATCAAGTCTGCCACCACCACCCCAATCATCAAGCCAGAACAGTATGACAGTACTCTCCCTTTGAAAAATAAGGCTAGGGTAATAACGATAAAAGATGGGAGCCTATATTTAAAATTTCCCATGATCAACATGAGACAAAAGATTAAAATAGACCCGTATAGTTCTGTACGAATTGTCCAAAGTGATGGGTTATAAAGTTCCCCGTTCTTAAACATTGAAGTTAGGATGCCTAGGAAAACTTGGTGCATCGTAATTTCGCCTGCCCAAAAGTCAGTAAACCATGGATTTGAGTGACTTAGTGCCGCTACAGGATTGTTCGCATATAGATGAGAAGCCCATAGAATAGCACTTAAAATAACGGTAAATATAACGATTCCTCCAAGCCTAATCGGCCTTTTAAGGATCGCACTGATGAGTTTCTTTGCATCAGGTGATATGCCTAAATAGCCATAGCTCAGGACATAACCGCTTAATATGAAAAATAACCAAACTGATGCATGTCCTGCGACTAATAACCCAAACGGTGGAACAGAAAAAATACTTTCCCATCCTTCTCGTTGTAAATAATTCTCTCTATTGCCAAAAATTGCATAGGGATAGAATGCGGCAAAATAGTGAATCATTACAACCGAAATAGCCGCAATTCCTCTAATTGAATCAAAATGGTATTGGCGCGGTTGGCTAGCTAGTTGAAGATCGGTCTTTCTGATGGGGTGAAGCGTTGTTTGTGATAAGTGAGAACCTAATTCGCGAGACATGGCGATACCATATATGTACAGAATATGTACAGACAAAAAATAATAGTATCTTGTCCCTTGTTTATACTTTTAAAGAAAGTATAAATTTATACCTAATCTGTTGATCGATTGAATGAAGATTTGCTGGCGGTGAGAATTTTTATTTCTCTCGGTCTTTCGGTGGGTTTTATGATGTCACGAGAGACTATGGAGAAGGCACAATATAAGCATCGCTCATTCCACAAAAGGTTCATGTCCACCATGTCTGCTACCGCCACATTGCTACTCTCCTGTCCGGACCATCAAGGCTTAGTCGCTAAACTCGCTAATTTCATCTATTCCAATGGCGGCAATATCATCCAAGCGGACCAACATACGGACTTCGCTGCAGACTTGTTTTTAACCCGCATTGAGTGGCAATTAGAGGGTTTTAATCTGCCGCGCGATGTGATTGAACCTGCGTTTAGTGCGATCGCAGCTCCCATGGGTGGAACTTGGCGAATCCACTTTTCGGATGTGGTGCCGCGTGTGGCCATTTGGGTGAGTAAGCAGGACCATTGCCTGCTGGATTTGCTATGGCGACAACGATCGGGCGAACTGAATGCCGAGATTACCCTGATCATGAGCAATCATCCTGACCTGAAACCGATCGCCGACCAGTTTGGCATTGAGTTTCATCACATTCCCATCACCAAAGAAACCAAAGCAGCTCAAGAACTCAAGCAGCTTGAACTGCTTCAGCACCACGACATCGATTTAGTCGTGCTAGCAAAATATATGCAAGTCCTGTCGGCGGATTTTGTGAAACATTTCCCCCGCGTGATTAATATTCACCATTCCTTCCTCCCCGCCTTTGCTGGAGCCAATCCCTACCAGCGAGCCTACGAGCGCGGCGTCAAAATCATTGGTGCGACGGCCCACTATGCGACGCCGGATCTAGACGAAGGCCCGATCATTGAGCAGGATGTAATTCGGGTGTCGCACCGGGATAGTACGCCGGATTTGATTCGCAAGGGCAAGGATCTCGAACGCATGGTGCTGGCAAGGGCCGTCCGATCGCACCTCCAGCACCGCGTTCTGATCTACGGAAACCGCACGGTCGTTTTTGCGTAGCCTCGGAGGCCCCCTAACCCCCAATTCTGGGGGGACATGAGTGCCCTAACCCCCAGAATTGGGGGTTAGGGGCGGTTCGTCAGACGATTTTTACTAGGCTTTGACGTAGTCTCCAGACTTCCCACCTGTTTTTTTCAGCAACGTAATATTGCGAATCTCCATGCCTTTATCCAGAGCCTTCGCCATGTCGTAGAGGGTCAGCGCGGCCACGGACACCGCTGTCAACGCTTCCATCTCCACCCCCGTCTCGCCCTTCACCCTCACCGTCGCTGTAATCCGAAACCCTGGAATGCTTTCGTCTGGCTCAATCTGGACCTCGACTTTATGGATCGGTAACGGGTGACAGAGGGGAATCAGCAGGGAGGTCTGTTTTGCGCCCATGATGCCTGCGAGACGGGCGGTGCCGAGGACATCGCCCTTGGGACTATTGCCTGCGACGATCGCTTCCAAGGTTTCCTGCTGCATCCAGACCTCGGCCTGGGCGATCGCTTCGCGGGCGGTCACGGCTTTGGCGGAGATATCGACCATCTGGGCTTGACCTCTCGAATCCAGATGGGTCAAGGGATTAGGCTGTATTTCGGCGG
>JAAFJU010000091.1 GCA_013298165.1 Synechococcales cyanobacterium bin31.maxbin.ball.101
CTTTGACCGGAAGAATAGCGAATATCATCTACAAAATGGGAAATATAAGCCCACCAATCAGGGAGATTTAGGGAGTCTACGCTATGGGTACTCAAGCGGGCGTCGGAATGAGTCATCATCGCAACACGAAGCAGGCCGCTGAGGAAGCGGTGAAAATTGCATTAGATACTGCTCAAATCACCCAACCTGATTTTGTCTTTGTTTTTTCGTCGCTGGGATATGAGCAACAACTCCTGATTGACACAGTGCGGCGATCGACGGGAAACTGCCCGCTTTCCGGTTGTTCAGGTCAAGGCATTATTACCCCGGGAGAGGCCGACGAATCTGGGTTTTCTGTGGCGGTGATGGTGATTCAGTCTGATGAGCTGTTTTTTGAGAACCATCTGGAGACGATCCAGGTTCCAGCACCGGATTCGCTTTTTAGTTCTTTCCATGAAATGGGGTACCGAACCGCTCAGCATCTCCTGCCCCATCTAAAGAACCCAAAGATCCAAACCATTCTAAATACGCTCAATGCGTCAAATCCCTCATATTCCTCAACAGAAGCTAGCAAAGACCCGATCGCCCTATTTCTATTTACGGACGGATTAAATTTAAACTTTGATCAACTTGCGGCGGGAATTCAGTCAGGACTACCGATCGGTTGTCAATTACCCTTCCTAGGCGGAGCGGCGGGGAGTGACCTTGAAATGCGGGCGACCTATCAGTACTGTAACGATCGCGTGGTGGAAAATGGTCTGGTGGCGACGTTGATCTCGGGTCATGGTGTCGATCTAGCTTGGACGGTGAACCATGGCTGCGTTCCCATTGGTTATCCCATGACGGTGACGCGCGCTGAGGGGAATGTGATTTATGAACTGGACCATAAACCTATCTTTGATGTTCTCCGGCAGTTTTTATCAGAAGACGAAATTGAAGCCTGGGATCGGACGATCGTGTCCTTCTGCTTTGGCATCGAAGTGGGCGATCCGGAGAGGAGAGCGACCTCAGACTGGATGACGGAATGGGCGGACCCAGAAACCATTGCCATTCGTTATTTACCTAGAAAAGATCCGATCGCAGGCTCCGTCACCTTGCAAACCGAGATCAAAACAGGCTGTCGAATTTGGGTGACTCGTCGGGACTCAGAGAAAATTATCCAGTCCAATGAAACCAGTATTCGTCAGCTTCAGGAAAAATTGGCTGGCAAGATTCCAAAGTTAATCTTCCAGTTTGATTGTTATGGTCGAGGGCGATCGGTTTTTGTGGAAGCGGAAAAACTGCGCATTCAGCGACATCTTCAACAGGCAATTGGTGAGAATGTGCCTTGGATTGGGCTATATACCCATGGAGAGATTGCCCCGATCCAATCGCAGAATACATTTCATAACTATACCCTTGTGCTCACAGCGCTCTATTAGGCCGCATTTAGTCTAAATTGCATCGAATTTTATAGAGTATTTTTATGTCTTCACAAGACGATGAACTGATTGAACAACTTCGACTGGAAAACCAGCATTTGTATGACCAAGTGCTCCAGTTGGTTCGTTCTGAACGTCTCTTGATCCAAGTCAATGCCAAATTTGAGCAGCAGATCCAAACCTATCGTCAACTGAATGCTGTGGGGCAGAAACTCAATACGACGTTTTCTGAGTCTGAGATTTTGACCTTGATGCAACATTGCATCCTCTACGATCTTAATTTTGAACGCTGTCTAGTCTTGAAGGCGAAGACGGGGGGACGGGCATTTGGGGTCTTAGCGAGTGCGGGATATGACGATGAGCCGTCGATGGAGTCGATCGAAATTCCGATCGCTCACCCTCAAATTGCACAGATTTTATCGGGGCATATTCCCCATGTCACCTGCAACATGGAGATGACGGATCCCCCTGTGCAATCCCTCAGAGAGATTGTGCAGATGGATGAATATGTGGTTTCCGTCCTTCGGGTCAATGGAATGACGATTCCGTATCTGGTGGTCACGGGCAACCGTCGCGATCGGGCCAAGTATTTTACCCGGATCACGGCGGATGGGGATTGTCTGATTGGGCTACAAAATCTCTACGGGCAAGTGGAGGGATCGTTGCTTCAGGCGAGGCTCTATGGTGAGGCGCAGGCTCGTGCAGAGGCCCTTCAGCAAGCGCTGCAAAATCTGCAATATGCCCAGGCGCAACTGATTCAAAGTGAAAAAATGTCGAGTTTAGGTCAGTTGGTGGCGGGGGTGGCCCATGAAATTAATAATCCGGTGAATTTTATTGCGGGGAACGTGGCCTATGCCGAGCAATATTTTGAATCACTGTTGGGGCTGCTGTCAGCCTATGAGGACAGCTATCCCACGCCGCCGCCCGCACTTCAAGCGCAGATCGAAGCGATCGATCTACCTTACCTCAGAGCAGATTTACCGAAGTTGCTTTCTTCTATGCAAATGGGAACCGATCGGATCCAAGAAATTGTGCTGTCGCTGCGAGACTTTTCACGAATGGATGAGTCCGATTGTAAGCTGGCGGATCTGCATGATGGGCTGGAAAGTACGCTGTTAATCCTTCAATACCGACTGAAACGATCGGTGGATCGGCCGACGATCGCGATTATTCGCAGCTATGGCGACCTGCCCAAGGTCAATTGCTATCCGGGACAACTGAATCAGGTCTTTATGAATCTCTTGAGTAATGCGATCGATGCGATCGATGAGGCGGTTCGCGATCGAGGACTTGTGACTCCCGAAATCACGATCCATACGGTAGCCCATCGAGACCGAGTGGAGGTCCGAATTCAGGATAATGGGGTGGGGATTCCTGCGGCGGTGGCCGCTCGAATTTTTGATCCCTTCTTTACGACAAAAGCCGTGGGCAAAGGCACCGGGATGGGACTCTCCATTAGTTATCAAATCGTCAGCGATCGACACCGTGGAAAGCTGTGGTGTCGATCGCTGAAGGATGGAGGGACGGAGTTTGTGATGGAAATTCCCCTGAGTTTAAACGCGCACTCACTGTTTTTAGCCAATCAGCTCAGTGAGGCTCATTCTAAGGATCTGTGGAAAGCTGTGGTGTCGATCGCTGAAGGATGGAGGGACGGAGTTTGTGATGGAAATTCCCCTGAGTTTAAACGCGCACTCACTGTTTTTAGCCAATCAGCTCAGTGAGGCTCATTCTAAGGATCTGTATGTGGTCCAATTTCCACCTGTCTCGGCTTTCTAACCAACGCACTAAGCAACACAGGAAAGACGCTGGCGGGCGATCGTACAGTCTTGGTTGATCTGATGCTTGAGGTCATCGAGACTGCCAAATTTTTGTTCCGATCGTAGATATTCGAGGAGTTCGACCGTGAGTTCTTTCCCATACAAATCTCCGGACCAGTCTAAAAGATGGACTTCGATGGTTTGGGTCAGGCCGTTGATGGTGGGGCGATGGCCGATATTCATCACCCCCAAAATTGGGATGGTGCTGTCATTCATGCCTGTGACCCGGACGGCATAGACGCCACCCCGAGGAATGAGCTTCATGGGGGGGAGTTCGAGATTTGCGGTGGGGAATCCCAGGGTGCGACCGAGCTGTTGGCCTTGAACGACGGTTCCGACGAGGCTGTAGGAGCGCCCGAGCATTCGGTTGGCGGTGGAGAGATCGCCGCTGTGTAAGGCGTTGCGGATGGCGGTGCTGCTGATGCGATCGTAGCCAATGCGTTCCAGGGAGACGAGGACCACTTCGATGCCATGGCGGGCGGCGATCGATCGCAACATTTCTGCATCCCCCAGGCGTTTACGCCCAAACCGGAAGTCTTCTCCAACGCTGATAAATCTGGCTTGGAGCTGTTGGACGAGAATTTGTTCAACGAAATCTTCTGGGGTCAAGCTGGCCAGATCCTGGGTAAAGGGAAGCAGCACCAGTTGCTCGACCCCCATACGATGGAGTTCGGCAACTTTTTCGCTGCCCGGTGTTAAGGTCGGGACTGATTTTCCAGAGAAAAATTCCACAGGGTGGGGCGAAAAGCTGACCACTGTGGGATGGAGACGTTCTGAATAGCCCATGAGCGATCGCTCGATGGGGTAGGTCAAAATGGGTTGAATGACTTGACGATGGCCTAAGTGGAGACCATCAAAATTACCTAGAGCTGCGACGGTTGGCTTTAACACGGTTTCAGGAATAGACGTAATCCACACACTAGGTATTCTGGCATGACGGCTTTGGGTTTTGTCATCCGTAGAAAGTGTCAGTTCTACTGTTTTTTGCAAAATGTAGCCCCATTCTAAAAACGAAACAGCGAAAGATTATTTGCCTTACTTGGATCAGGCGTTAGACGGGAAGTCATCGTCGGATTACCGGGCGATGACTTCGCTAGAGCCTTGAAGTATGGATAGTAACGGAAAAGGTCCTCATCGCAAATAGGAATTGACGCCTTCGATCGAACATTTCAGTTGACTATATTTTCCTCTTTCAAGTTTTCTGGGTGCTTTCCGGATGGAGCCAAGATTTTAATTGGGGGAGTTCTTTTTTGCTTGTGAGATTGTATTGTAAAGGCGTGACGGTGATGTAGTTGTCTCGGATGGCCTCAACGTCTGATGGAAAGTCCCGATCGCCTTCTTGGTCTTCGATTTCTTCTACGACTTCTCCCGCTAGCCAGTAGTATGTTTTGCCTCTGGGATCGGTGCGTTTTTCAAAGACTTCAATGTATCGTCTAATTCCTTGACGAGTGATTTTTGCGCCCTTGATTTCTGCTTCACTGACGGGGGGAACATTTACGTTCAGCAAAAACAAATTTGAGAGCGGATTGTCGATCAGGTTTTGCAACAAATCTCGGGCGTAGTTGGCGGCGGGCTGGAAGTTTTGAGCGCTGAAGCTGGTCAGGCTGAAGGCGACGCTGGGAATCCCTTCAATGATTCCTTCCATGGCGGCTGAGACGGTTCCGGAATAAAGGACGTCGGTGCCGAGGTTGGCTCCGTGATTAATTCCAGAAAAGACAAAGTCGGGTTTTTCCTCTAGAAGGGACCAGAGGGCGAGTTTGACGCAGTCGGCGGGGGTGCCGGAGCAGGACCAGGCGGTGATGCTGTCGTGGAAGACGCCTTCGACGAGGTTGGCGCGGATGGGCTGGTGCAGGGTGAGTCCGTGGCCTGTGGCCGATCGTTCGCGATCGGGACAGACGACGGTAACTTGATGGCCTGCGGCGGCAAGGGTATTGGCGAGGGTACGGACCCCGATCGCAAAAATTCCGTCATCGTTACTTATGAGAAGGCGCATAGGGCGGATGTTTTCCTCTAGACTAGAGAGGCTAAATTTCGGTTCACTTTTATTTTCCCCGGTTATGTCAGAACTTGAAGCTCAATTACAGCAAATCCAACATGAAGCGATCGCACTGATTGCTTCGACTGAAGACCTCGATACGCTGGAACAGCTCCGGGTGAAGTATTTGGGGAAGAAGGGACCGATTCCTCAAGTCCTCAGCGGCATGGGGAAACTAGACCCTGCCGATCGGCCGAAGTTGGGAGCTTTGGCTAATGATGTGAAGGGTGCCATTCAGACCCAGCTTGATGATGCGAAGACTCGGCTTCAGGCTGAGGCGATTCGGGTGCAGTTAGAGGCGGAACGGTTAGATGTGACGATGCCGGGGGTCTATCGTCCCCAAGGTCGTCGCCATCCGTTGCATAGCACGATCGATACGGTACTGGATATTTTCACCGGGCTGGGGTACATGGTGACGGAGGGTCCGGAGATGGAGACGGACTATTACAATTTTGAGGCGCTGAATTTTCAGGCGGACCATCCCGCGCGCGATATGCAGGATACATTGTTTTTGCCGGATGGGAATTTGTTGCGGACCCATACCTCGACGGTTCAGGTGCGCTATATGGAGAACAACGATCCTCCGATTCGGATAGTGGTGCCGGGACGGGTGTATCGCCGCGATACGGTGGATGCGACCCATTCGGCGGTGTTCCATCAGATTGAGATTTTGGCGGTGGATGAGGGGCTGACGTTTAATGATCTGAAGGGCACGATTAAGGTGTTTTTGCAGGAGTTGTTGGGCGATGAGATTGAGGTGAGATTTCGCCCGAGTTTCTTCCCGTTCACGGAGCCTTCGGCTGAGGTGGATGTGATGTGGAAGGGGCGTTGGTTGGAGATTTTGGGCTGTGGGATGGTGGATCCGAACGTGCTGAAGGCTGTGGGCTATGATCCGGAGATTTATACTGGGTTTGCGGCGGGCTTTGGGGTGGAGCGGTTGGCGATGGTGATGCATCAGATTGATGATATTCGTCGGTTGTACACCAGTGATTTGCGGTTCTTGAAGCAGTTTTAGCAATAATCCCGATCGCGGTACCATTTCACGGCGGATTCGATCGCCTGATTCAAATCCGTCTGGGGTAGGCCGAGATCGGTGATTGCTTTTTGGGAGTTGTAGTACATTTTTTGCTTTGACATGCGGACGCTGTCGATCGCAAGGCTGGGTACTTTGCCAAATTGCGTCAAAACTTTTTCGTCCATCCAAGCCGCACTGAGCGGGATCCAGTGGGGAATTTGAAGTTTGGGTGCGGGAATACCTGTGCTGTCTGATAGCGTTTGGAGAAATGCTTGAAGCGTGAGGTTTTGGTGGCCGAGGATGTACCGATCGCCTGCCACGCCTTTTTGTAATGCTAGAAGATGACCCCAGCAGACATCTTCGACGGAGACGAAGTTCAATCCGGTATCGACAAAGGCAGGCATTTGACGACGGAGAAATCGCAGAATAATGTCGCCTGTGGGGGTGGGTTTTGCATCCCAGGGTCCGATCGGACTGGTGGGATTTACAATCACAATGTCTTGGCCTAAGTTTGCAGCGGCGATCGCTTCTTGTTCGGCCCAATATTTGGATTGTTTGTAGGCACCGATTAGGGATTCGGGGGAAGATTGGTAGGTTTCGTCGGTGCAGGGATGGGAGGGGTTTAGGCCGATCGCTGCAACGGAGCTGGTGTAGATGGTGCGTTGGATGCCAGCGGTTTTGGCAGCGGCGAGGAGATTGCGAGTGCCGAGGACGTTGGATTGGTAAAGTAAATCTTTGTCAGATTGCCAAAGGGAATACTGAGCTGCGACGTGAAATAGTACATCACACCCTTCTAAATGAAATGCTAGACGAGGTGAGTTGAGATCCGTGTAGGCAAGTTCTACAGGTAAAGTCTTGAGATGGCTAATGACACGGCTGGGACGGACCATCGATCGCACTTCAAAGCCTTGGTCAAGGAGCAGATGAATGAGGTTAGTGCCGATGAATCCCGAACCGCCTGTAACAAAAGCTTTCATAATCTCAAGACAATACAAACGTTTATGACATCGTGCATCTTAACTTAAGATCCGATGCTGGGATCTTGTAAGCTGCGATACAAATCCTGAATCGTTCGTTAAACCTGAGGTTCTTCAGTATGGCCAGAACTCGTTTAGAACTATTGGCAGAAGGGTCGATCGCAACGCTGATCTTAGTGGCGTTTTTGTTGGCGGCGTTTCCGGTGGCGGTGAAGGGGGAAATTCATGACAGAAATCATGATACCAATGATGATTCTAGTGCCCAGCGGATTTGAGGCGCGATCGGTGCAACGAGGATTAAAAAAATCACCGATCGATTCATCGGTACAAATCCTGGTGATTCCGGCGGGGGAGGCGGTGCGGGATTTTTTGCAGAACTCGACGCAGGATTGGTCACTGGTGCAGCGGGTGTTGGTGATGGGGTTGTGTGGGGGATTGAGTGAGGATGTGAGAGTGGGGGAAGTGGGATGGTATGGGAGTTGTCAAGTAGTGTCCGGGCGATCGGAGGCCCCCCAGCCCCCAATGCTGGGGGAGCCGGAGGAAGAATTAGTGAATCCTTTCATGTCCCCCCAGGATTGGGGGTTAGGGGGCCTTATTCTGTGGAAGGCACTGACAACGGATAAGGTGATTACCAAGGAAACGGAAAAACGATCGCTTCACGCTGAGACGGGCTGTGACGTGGTGGATATGGAGACGTTTTGGATTTTGGCGTTTATGGCGGAGCGGGGGATTGGGGTGATGGGGTTGCGGGTGGTGAGTGATGGGGCGGGTGGGGATTTGCCGGATTTGGCTCAGGCGTTTGATGGAGCGGGCGGGATTCAGCCTTGGGCTTTGGGGTTGGCTTTTGTGCGAAACCCTGGGGCGGCGTGGCGATTGATTCGGGGAGCGATCGTGGCATTGCGGAAACTTGAAGCCTGCGCAACTATGATTGGCGAGAGTTTCACCGTATGATTTAGGCTGGAATTTGTGAATTATTCTGGTTTTTGAGGGCTGTATGCGATCGCTTAGACTTTTGTTTGTTTCGACCTCGGTGGGTGCGTTGGGGACGGGTCTCGGCGGTGGGGTTGAGTTGACGCTGAAAAATTTGGCGATCGCGCTGGCTCAGCAAGGTCACTCGATTACGGTCATTGCTCCGGAAGGGTCTACTTTAGAGGGCGTTTCTCTCATTGAGATCCCTGGGAATCTGCAAATCACCGCCCAAACTCAAGGCCGACAAACCTTGATTACGATGCCTGAGAATTCGGTGCTGGGGAACATGTGGAACTATGCCCGCACGGTGCAGCAGGGCTATGATTTGATTGTTAATTTTGCCTATGATTGGTTGCCGTTTTATTTGACGCCTTTTTTCACGACACCGATCGGCCATTTAGTCAGTATGGGTTCGCTCTCGGAAGCCATGGACCAAATTATTAGCCATGTCGCTTCGTCCTATCCCCATACGATCGCGGTGCATAGTCAAGCGCAGGCAGAGAGTTTTGAGCCGCGATTGGAGTTTGTTCGCAATTTGCAAAATGGTTTTGATCTATCGCAGTATCCCTTCTGCGCGACAGCTCAGGACTTTTATGCTTGGGTGGGACGGATTGCGCCGGAGAAGGGGCTGGAGGATGCGGTGGCGGCGATCGATCATTTTGGGGCAACGTTGAAAGTGTGGGGCGTGATTCAAGATGAGGCGTATTGGAATGAGGTTCGATCGCGCTATCCCAAGGCCAAGATTGAGTACCAAGGCTTTTTGCCGACGGCGGAGTTGGCGATCGCTTTGGCCCCGGCGATTGCCTTAATCATGACGCCGAAATGGGTGGAAGCCTTTGGAAATGTGGCGATCGAGGCGTTGGCTTGCGGGGTTCCGGTGATTGCCTATGCGCGGGGTGGTCCGGCGGAAATTGTTCGATCGGGGGAGACGGGGTACTTGGTGGAGCCGGATGATGTGACGGGGTTAATCGGCGCGATCGCACAGGTTGAGGAAACCATTGACCGATCGCGCTGTCGTCAACAGGCGGAAAAACAGTATTCTTTGGCTGCGATGGCCGATCGGGTGGAGGCTTGGTTTGAACAAATTTTGAAATCTTGAATCTAAACTGAATTACTTCGACAGGTCCGATCGATATCCCATTAGGTAATGAGTTAATTATCTTTTTGCAATTTATTATGATTTGTTGTTACCATTCACGATGCTACGGCTAAAACTTGAGCCGCGAGTTGTTTTGTTTGAGTTGATTTTGATAGCCTTTGCCCCTAACTAGAGTGGTTTTTTATGATGCATCGTGATGGTTTCAATCGGGGTGTGATTTACTGTGCTACGAACCGGACTATTTTTCTGGAAGCTGCACTGATTAGTGCGATCGCTTTTCGTCAACTCAATCCTGAAATTCCAGTGACGATCGTTTGTGATGATTCAACCTATCAAAACTTAGCGTTAGCAACTTGTGGGATTGAACTTGTTAAAGCGCCGATCGAATCAGATGATCATTCGTTAGCGTTTGTATCGCGTAATTTAAAGACCCGGTTAGCCACCATTACGCCCTATCAAGAGACGCTTTATATTGATTCGGATATGTTGCCGTTAAAGCCGATCGATCCGATTTGGTCGTACTTATCGACGGCAGATTTTGCGATGGCGGTCGATCGGTTGCCGACGATCGCGCAGTGTGATCATATTGCGCCTGTGGAACGGGACTACACGATGGAGCTTTTGCCGGGTGAAACCATTCAGTTTAATAGTGGTCTGATGCTTTGGCGAAGTAATGCCGAAACGAAAGAACTATTTGAACAATGGCAACAGGAATGGCAATGTTTTAAAAAGCATGATCAATTGGCAATGGTGCGCGCTTTAGCAAAGACGCAGTTGCAGGTGGCTCAGCTTCCGGTGAACTATAATATTTCGCCGATCGATGCGGCTCCGTTACTCTTGCCCAAAAATGAAGTCTATCTCCTCCATTGCTGGGGTGGACAGGTGGCGTCTGGGGATTATCGACGGATTGCGAGACAGTTTTATCCGCAGATTGTCGATCGGGTGGATGCCCTTTTGTCCGGGGTAAAGGAGGAAACTCTAGCGACTTTATCTTGACTTTATCCTGATTTGAAGCGATCGCTGGGAATCCTACAAGATATCATCTGTGCATAAATCAGGTCTTTTAGGATGCGTCGTTCAGTCATTTGTTTTTTTGTTGGGTTATTGACGGTTTTGTTATTAGGGCAGCCAATGCTGCTGGCTCAGGGGAAACCTGCGAATTTCCCTGAGCCGACGTTGGATTCTCCGGTCGATCGCACCGAGCGGCGCGGGGTCTGGATGACCAATGTGGATAGTGATGTGCTGTTTAATGCGAATAAACTCAAAGGAGCGATCGAGCAGCTTGGCAATCTAAATTTCAATGCGATTTATCCCGTCGCTTGGAACTTTGGTCAGACGTTTTATCCCAGCAAAACGGCGACTCAAGAAATCGGTTTTGCACAGTCTCCCGAACTTAAAGGCCGTGACATTCTGGCAGAAATCATTCCCCAAGCCCATGCTAAAAAAATGGTGGTGATGCCTTGGTTTGAGTTTGGGTTTATGGCTCCTGAAACGTCAGAATTAGCGCTCAATCATCCCGACTGGCTAACGAATCAACGCAATGGGCAAATGGTTTGGGTAGAGGGCGTGGAACCGCGAGTTTGGCTCAATCCGTTTATGCCGGAGGTGCAGAATTTCATTACGAATCTCGTTATGGAAACTGTGACCAACTATGACATTGATGGCATTCAAATGGATGATCATTTTGGATTGCCTAATGAGTTTGGGTATGATGCTTATACCGTTGCGCTTTATCGTCAAGAACACCAGGGCAGAACGCCACCGAGCAATCCTGATAATGCGGAGTGGGTTAAGTGGCGCGCTGATAAAATTACGGCCTATACCGATCGGCTTGTCCGCACGATCAAAGCAAAGAAACCTAACGTTCAATTTTCTCTTTCTCCCAATCCCTACGACTTTGCCTATGCCCATTCGTTGCAGGATTGGAGAACCTGGCAGCAGCGGGGACTACTGGATGAGTTGATCATTCAGGTGTATGTGCCGGACTTGAAGCGATTTGAATCGCATTTGCGACGATCGGAGGTGCAGGCGGCGGCGAAGGAGATTCCGGTGTCGATCGGGGTTTTGTCAGGGTTACGTGGGAAAAAGGTGCCTTTTAATCAAATTCGGGATCAGGTGGTGGCGGTGCGTCAGGCTGGGCTGTCGGGGGTTTCGTTCTTTTTTTATGAGACGCTTTGGAATATTGCTTATGAGTCTCAGGGCGATCGGATTATGGCGTTTAAACGGTTGTTTTCGTAGCGATCGGCGAACCGCCCCCCGGCCCCCAATTCTGGGGGAGCCGGAAAAGATTAGAGCCTTTCATAGCCCCCAGAATTGGGGGTTTGGGGGCGGTTCGTCAGGTAGATTAAAATATCTGTAATATTTTCCGTAATGGATCTCGTTTTGCGTGAATCTAGTAGAAAGCTGTGGGATTTCTAGTTGTCCTGTCCCCAGCGAACCTGTAATTATGACCATGCAATTGCCGGAACTGGATGCACTGTTGACTGATTGGCAGCAGAAGATGGGGACGATCGCTCATAATCTCTATGAGTTTTGTGATTTGCCGACCTATCAACGACTGATGGGGACGGGTGGAATGCCTAAGGCAACGCTAACGGGAATGACACAGCAGAAAGTGGCTCTGGCGAATGCTGATTTTACCTATCTCTATCAATTGTTTGAAATGTTGCGGGAGACGATCGATCGGGCGACGAGTCTTCGGTCTCAAGTGCCGAAGCGCGGTGGAGAGCCGATTATGGCGGAGATTGAGACGTTGCTGACGGGGCTGTCGATCGGGTTGCCGTTGCAGATGGTGCCGATCGAGAGTCGGGATATTACGGGGGCGGCGACTCTGGGCGATCGGACGACGTTGGCGGAACTTCTGAATTTGATGGCGGCAACGTTTACGCGATCGAAGGCTGTGATTTTGGAAATTGATGCGATTTGGAATCGGCTGGAGTTGGGCTTGGCGGATTTGCAAACTAGGGCGAATCCTGTGATGCAGGAGATGTCAGTTTTAATTACTAATTCACCGATGCTGGTTCCGGTGGCGATTCAGCAACAGTTTGAGGCGTTTCAATCCCAATTTGCGGCGGTGCATCAGGCGATCGATACTGATCCATTGACAGCTCAGGATAGTTTGATTGCTCAAATTGAACCGAGTTTGCAGGCGATGCAGGCTCATTTATCATCGTTGCAAGCGCAGCGGCAGGAGGTGTTTCGGGGCTTGGATGAGGGGTTGCGATCGCTTCAGGGTTTGCGAGAACTTTGTGAGAAGGCAATGCTGCAACAGCCGGAATGGCAGGACAAAATTGTGCAAACTCAGCCTGTGAGCATTCCCAGTGCTGAGGTGGTGATGGAGTTGACGCAATGGCTCGATCGGCTGTCGAAGACGGCTCAGGAGGGCAATGTTTTGCCTGTGAAGGTGGGGTTATCGCGATGGCAGGTTCAATTAGAGATTGCGAATAAACAGGCCCAAACGGCGATCGAGCAAATGACTCAAGCATTGCAACAACGCAATGAACTGCGGGGGCGATTGACGGCGATGAAGGCAAAGGCTTCGTTTATGGGGCGTGCTGAAGATCCGGTGCTTTGTACGATCGAAGCTCAAGCTGAAAAGATTTTGTATTCTCGGCCTACGGATTTGCAGCGATCGCAGGAATTGATTGTGGAGTATGAACGATCGTTGAACTATCGAGGCTGAGGCCCCCTAACCCCCAATTCTGGGGGGACCGGAGAAGACGTTCAATCTCTGGCTCTCTCAAAATTGGGGGCTGGTTCGTTTGTGATTATGGTTTTTTCTTTGCTTTTTGTTTTTCAAACCATGCATTCACTTTTGTGACGTTTACAGCGTAGTTTTCGATCGCTGATCCTGTGTATTTATTGAGGGATTCAGCGCTGTTGATTGCGACGATGTATGGTTTGTCATCAATCCATCCGAGGATTGCACTACCGGAGGCTCCGGCGCGCATGTTGCAATCGTGAATCAGAACTTTGTCGGCTTGTTCTCCTGTGAAACTGCATTGCTTGTGCATTCCGGCGGTGTAGCCGGGACCTGCGGAGAGTCGGGGGTAGGTGGCTTTATTGGGGAAGTCGCCGGAGTAGCCTGTGAGGGTGAATTGTTTTGTGTTTTTGACGAGGACGTCTGAGGGAATGGCTTTCCAGCCGATCGTGCCGTATTTTTTCCCGAGGGGTTGGTCGATTTTTAGCATGGCCCAGTCGTCGGGGTGGGGAATGGTGTCGGAGTCTTTGAAGTCGGTTCCGGCGATGACGCGGGTGACGCGGGCACGATCGCTTTCGTCGCTGAGTTTGCCGTTGATCAGGTTCGGTAAGAAGGTGAGGGTTTCGGCGGTGACTTTGTTGGTTTTGCGATCGATGATGCAGTGGGCGTTGGTTAAGATCCAGTCGTCGTCAATTAAGGTGGCGGTGCAGTGGCCGTTATCGCCAATTTGCAGCCGTCCGATCGAGGACCAGGGGTAGTTGCGGCTTTGGACGGGGACGCGCTTGTCACAGGCGTCTAGGGGGTCGCCGGGTTTGCAAATGATGCCGCGAGTGCGGGGTTCGGGGAGTTTGGTTTCGAGGCGAAGTTTTTGGGCGTTTTGGGGTTCGGTGGTGGTGGGGAGTTCTGTGATGGAGTCGTCGGTGGCAAGCTGCAAGGGAATGGGGGTGGCCGCATGGGCGGCGGTGGCGACGAGGGTGCTGAGGAGGGCGATCGTGAGGGGTTTGTGTGACATGGCAGATTTGGAGAAGTGATGTTGTGGAACGATATATTTATTGTATGAAATCTTATGCAAATGGTCATTAGGTTGAGCCTTGAGGCTGATCTTTGCGGGGGCTGCTGGCGTCTCTATGGTTTGGGTGATTTTTAGGGGATTTTCGGTGTGAGGGGTTTTGCTGAGGGTGAATGGGGGAATTTACGATCGCTTTACCGATCGGAGCCGTAACTTTACTGAATTTTCCGGAATGCCGGAGAAAAACCCGGTAAGATACGTAAGGTTTCTTAAAAAATTATTGATTTTTGACTTGGATTTGTGATTTGCGTCAGTCTGTCACGGAGAAAAGTTGGGTATTCTGTGGTTAATGAATTAGTAGTTCTGCTGGGGATTGGCTCCTTTGGAACGTAGTTTTTATTTTTATTTTTAGGGTTCGCCCTTGTCTAGACTTCTTCAATCTGGAACATGAGTAGTAATTATGGCGACAACGGCTAGTAAGAAAATTCCAACAGCAGTCATGGAAGCTGAAATTCAGCGACTTGTGACTTCTCATGGCTATGATGCTGAAATTTTGACAAGTTTTGCAAACTTTATCCTAAATCCTCCAAAAGCTCCAAAAGCATCTAAGAGTAAGCCTGCAAGCCCACCGAAGAAGGTAAAAGCTTCTAAACCTCTCTCAGTTCCACAACTCAAAAAAGCAGTTCTTAACCATTTTCAAGTTAAGGATTTGGCAGCACTTAGAAAATCGCCTACTTTTCAGATGGCCACTAGCGGGCTAGGAAAATTAGAATTCACTAAAAAGGATGGATGGGAAACAGTTTATCGAAAATCAATTGGAATCCTTCCTGGAGAAGACTCTGAGACGGGTGAAGGTTGTATCAATGGGATCAATATTTTCAAATATGACATGCCCTGGAAAGCATTTGGATTAGATTCTAAAACGAGCACAACAGATGAGATCAAAAGAGCCTATCGAGAGCTATGTCAAATTTATCATCCTGATAAACCCACTGGAAATTCAGCTATTTTCGATCGGCTGACTATCTTCTATAAAAGCCTTGTCGAAACTTTCTAGATTTCATTATTTCTACAATTCATATCTTTGCCCGTCAACACTATAGTTCAAGGTTGAATAGCTTCTCATGGCAGAAACATACATTACCTCTAAAAAACTCATTCAAACTCTCGAAATCGACAGCGAGAAATTAATTGAGATTGAAAAATTCTTTGACTCTATCCCTGATGATGCATGGGATTTAGTAGATGGTACTGACTATCGAGTCGTCCAAGCTAATGGATTAAGAGAGTATACTCAATCAGGAGCTTATACGATCGCCCGTTATTTAGAAACGACACAAAAGCGATCGTTTCTTCAAAGAATTAAGGATATGCTCCTTCAAACTAAACAAAAGATTCGTCAAGCTTTCATTGCTGACCATATCCTTGAGAATTGTTCTTCTTTAATGAAGCGAAATGAACAGTTCTTTATTTCACAGGCTGATGTCGTTAAGATGTTCAAGACAACATCGGCTTATCTCAAGAAAATGCTTGAGGCTGCACAGCGTGAAGATAAACCACTGATTCAGGGACAAGATTATATTGAGATTCTAGATGGTGGCGGATATTACTTCTCTCTCTCAGGGATTAGTAAGTTGTCAGCAGTTATGGGAAGCAAGCAATCCAAGAAAAATCGTCAAGATTGGTGTTCCGACATAGGACAAATTATCGTTCCTAAGGTCAATGATATCGTCCAGCAGATTCTCGAACGGGATAAAGGCATTCAAAAAGCCATGGATAATGTAAAGAACAAGCGAGATAAAAAGACTTGTCAAGTATCCCGAGAGCACTGGAATAAAGTTAATAAGCTACAGCTAGCAGCCCATCACCTTTATTCTAAGCAAGAATATCCTCACTTGGCTAATGTTGAAAATAATTTGATCACATTGACCTGTGAGATTCACGATCAGTTTCATGTTTCATACATGGGTGGTACAGCTAAACCCTGTACGATCGATGACTTTATTCAATTTGTTAATGCTTACTATCCAGAAAACAGTAAGGTAAAAACCTGGCTAGCAAATCAAAAGCTTGTTCTTGGTGATCCAGTTGAACAAAAGGCAAGAATTTCTCATGTTCTTTCTCTGCCCGCAAGCAAGGTTTCGTGATAAGTACGATCGTCTTATCTACGAAATCAAACATTATCGGAACAATCGCTGAGACAATCACTCTGAGGAATATATTCTTATCTAGATTTGTACAGGATTACTTTAAATTTGCATCAGTAGAAATCACGAGACAATAATAAAGCTACAGGCTTTTACGATAAAAATCTCGTGAATATAATTAAAAATTCCCTGAAGGAGGAGTGAACTAATAGAAACTATAAGCACCCCCTAACAATCTAATAATTTCCAATGAATCAACTGTACTATGGCGACAACCTAGATATTCTCAGAAAGCACATTTCTGACGAATCAGTAGATCTTTGCTATATTGATCCACCATTCAATTCAAAACGCAATTACAATCAGATTTACAATAATATTGGCAAAGAAGATTCAGCGCAAGCACAAGCCTTTGTAGATACTTGGACTTGGGACTCTCTAGCAATTAAGGGTTTTGAAGAAATTATAGAGAACGATCGCGGCCTTTTTACATTGCAAACGATCAATCTGATGCTGGGCCTTCAAAATGTTTTAGGCGATGGAAGTCTACTAGCATATTTGATCAGTATGACTTTACGGATCGCTGAAATTTATCGCGTTTTAGTGCCTACAGGCAGTTTTTATTTTCACTGTGATCCAACATCAAGTCATTATTTGAAGCTAATTATTGATTCTATCTTCTGCCCTAATGGCGGAAATTTTTGCAATGAGATTATTTGGCGAAGAACAACATCAAAATCCTTGATGACAAAGCAACTTCCAAACAATCATGACGTGATCTTCTGTTATCAGAAGAGCATGAATAAGACTTGGAATCAAGATCATCTGTTTATAGCCTACGAAAAAGATAATCTTCCCGAAAAAACATCTAAAAAATATTCCCATCAAGATTCTGATGGAAGAATGTATCAACTTGATAATTTGATTAACCCAAATCCTAATCGCCCAAATCTAACCTATGAATTCTTGGGCGTTACTAGAGTTTGGCGGTGGACTAAAGAACGAATGCAAAAAGCATATGAGGCGGGTATTGTAGTTCAGACTAAGCCAGGAAGTGTTCCTAGACTAAAAAGATACTTAGATGAGCAGCGCGGCATCCCGATTGATGACACATGGATTGACATAGCACCACTCAATTCCCAAGCTAAAGAACGTTTAGGCTACCCTACTCAAAAGCCTGAACTGCTTTTAGAACGAATCATTAAAACTAGTAGTAATGAAGGTGATGTTATCCTTGACGCCTACTGTGGTTGTGGCACTACTGTAGCTGTAGCACAGCGCTTAAATCGAAAATGGATTGGTATTGATATTACATATCAAAGTATAAGTCTTATTTTGAAGCGCCTTGAGGATACCTATGGAACAGGCGCGATATTTAATGTAAAAATGACGGGAATTCCTAAAGATATTGCATCGGCTGAAGCACTTGCAAATAAGAATGACGATCGAACACGTAAAGAATTCGAGAAATGGTCAATTCTGGCATTTTCAAATAACCGCGCGACGATTAATCAAAAGAAAGGTGCCGACAAAGGAATTGACGGAACAGCTTTCTTTATTGAATCCGAAGGTGGTCATGGACGTGTTATTTTTCAGGTAAAATCCGGAAAAGTAGGTTCTAGTGATATACGAGATCTCTTAGGAACTATGACCCGTGAGAAAGCTGCTTTAGGTTACTTTATTACTCTAAAAGAACCCACCAAAGATATGCTTAAAGAAGCAAAAGCGGCGGGATTATATGAGCATAAAATAATGGGTCGTGCTTATCAAAAAATAGAAATCATATCTATCCGAGATATGATTGAAAAAGGACTCCGTTTAGAGATACCTATGAGCTTGGAAGTTCTTAAATCTGCGAAACGTCATCAGGGAGAAGACAGCAGACAACTCACTCTAGTAGATGAAAGATTCCCTGTAGCCATATGAAGATAGGGTAATTTTTCATCACGTAATCCCTCCCCGGATACATCGGTAGAACCAAAGAAGACAATTGGAAGGCCGATCGGTTCTACTTCCTGCGGGATCTCATCGTGTAAGACCGATCGTCAATCAAACGTTAAACCGATCGTCTTTCTGAAGGATATTCCATGGGAGGGACGATCGGTTTATGCTGCATAACGTTGGATTTCGACCTCAGATCCATTTGCGATCGATCGTTCTGCTCGACTCAATACGACTTCCGTGATCTCATCGCTAAGATAATATTCGCCGCAATTTTGACAAACATCCGCCGGGACACCCTTAAAAACAAACACCGCCTCATCACGAGTCAATGTTACAGTAACCAAACCTGGAAGCGTCTCACCATGTTTACAAATAACGCACTTCATTTAATTACCTCCGAGTTCTAAAATCATCATTCCACAAACCTAGATTCGGGACATATGCCGTGACCACATAGCAAGTTTGATTTTCCACATCCTGAGAAAGAACAACGTGAACAGGCTGTCCTCCCACGAAGTCTAAAATTAAACAGCTTGGAAAAGGCTCGTCATCTGGCATATCTTCAATAATCTCCCCATAGGCAATGACCGCCTTCACATCTTCACGACTGATTCGTCGAAAGAACATCTGTTGCACTGCGTGATTAGAGAAGATAATGATTTCACAATCCACATGCCACCTCAAGCACTATTTCATTCATTTTAGCGTAAGGAAACACCATCGGTTCTACTTCCTGCGGGATCTCATCGTGTAAGACCGATCGTCAATCAAGTAGCAAACCGTTGGCAAAGCCTCTCAGTAATGAGAATCGTCTTTCTGAGGGATATGACGTGGAAAGGAGAATCGGTTATCCTATAATTTAGTAAAAACTGTCATCAACGAGAGAATCCGCCATGACTGAACTACTCCAGCAAGCGATCGCTCAAGTCAACAATTTGCCCGACAGCGATCAAAATGCGATCGGCGCTGATCAAGCCGAAAAACTCCTAGACCAACTCTCTACGACAAGAGCTGAGATCTTCTCTCCCCAAGCCGATCAAGCTGCCGTTCAAGCATTATCAGATCATCTCATTGCCCAAACCAATACACCGATCGCAAACCCGCCCAAGGCCAAGCGAAAATTAAGTGACTTTTATGGAGTTGCCCCTAATCTTTTAGGTGGGGTGGACGCGCAAGAGTGGGTCAATCAATCTCGATAAGATATCAATGTCTGACTTATCCAACAGTACCGATCACTATGAAGTCATCCTCTACGATCGCTATACCCATGACGAAATCAACGAAATCCAACAACTCATGACAGCTTGGGACAAAGCCATGAAGTGAACCCCTAACTTCGGACAGGAAAGAAATGGATTTAAGGAGATTCTTCCTTTATATCACATTTCTGATTACGTTGCTCTTCCCATTTCTTTTCATACTCATCCGGTGTTAAGTATCCCAAT
>JAAFJU010000291.1 GCA_013298165.1 Synechococcales cyanobacterium bin31.maxbin.ball.101
AGCTACGGTGATTGCCAATTCGGAGGGTGGACGGACGACGCCGAGTATTGTCGGCTTCGGAAAAGCGGGCGATCGGCTCGTGGGCCAACTGGCTAAGCGTCAGGCGGTGACGAATGCTGAGAACACCGTTTTTAGTATCAAACGGTTTATCGGTCGTCGCTGGGATGACACCGTGGAAGAGCGGGGTCGCGTTCCCTACAACTGCACACAGGGCAAAGATGCCACGGTGGATGTGGCGATTCGCGGCAAAAACTTTACGCCCCAAGAAATTTCAGCCATGGTCCTGCAAAAGCTGAAGCAGGATGCAGAGAACTATCTAGGGGAGTCCGTCACCCAAGCGGTAATCACGGTTCCGGCTTATTTCAGTGATGCCCAGCGTCAAGCGACCAAGGATGCGGGGACGATCGCAGGCTTAGAAGTTCTGCGGATCATCAATGAGCCAACGGCGGCGGCTTTGGCTTACGGGATGGACAAGCAAGAAGTTGAGCAAACCATTTTGGTGTTTGACTTAGGCGGCGGAACCTTTGACGTCTCCATCTTGCAACTGGGCGACGGCGTTTTTGAAGTGAAAGCGACCTCCGGGAACAACCACTTGGGCGGGGATGACTTTGATGCGGCGGTGGTGCGCTGGCTCAGTGACACCTTTAAGCAGCAGGAAGGCATTGACCTCTCCAGCGACAAGATGGCCCTGCAACGCCTCAGAGAAGCCGCAGAGCGGGCCAAGATCGAACTCTCTGGCACGATGACGACCTCCATCAACCTGCCCTTCATCACCGCAGATGCATCCGGGCCAAAACACCTGGAAGTGGAACTCAGCCGCGCCAAGTTTGAAGAACTTGTTTCGACCTTAGTTCAAGGCACCTTAGAACCCATGGCCCAAGCCCTCAAGGATGCGGGGATGAGCGTGGATGAACTCGATCGGATTCTACTGGTCGGTGGCTCCACTCGAATTCCTGCCGTTCAAGATGCGCTCAAACAGTTCTGTAATGGGAAATCGCCTGACCGATCGGTCAACCCCGATGAAGCCGTGGCCCTCGGTGCCGCGATTCAAGCTGGAGTCTTGGGCGGCGAAGTGAAGGATGTCTTGCTCTTAGACGTGACGCCGCTATCCCTCGGGATCGAAACCTTGGGCGAAGTTTTCACCAAGGTCATCGAACGCAACACCACCATTCCTAGCAGTCGCACCCAGGTCTTCTCCACCGCCACCGACGGCCAGACCTCCGTGGAAATCCACCCGCTCCAAGGCGAACGCGCCATGGCCCGCGACAACAAGAGCCTGGGTAAATTCCAGCTCACCGGAATTCCACCCGCACCTCGCGGCGTTCCCCAGATTGAGGTGTCCTTTGAAATCAACGCGGACGGCATTCTCAAAGTCTCCGCCAAGGACAAAGGCACAGGCCGCGAGCAGAGCATCGAAATCACCAACAGTGGCGGACTTAACGCCAATGAAGTGGAGCGGATGCGCAAGGAAGCGGAACTCTTCGGCGATGAGGATGCTCAGCGTCGCGAGTTAGTGGAACTCAAAAATGGCGCGGAAACAATTTTCTATCAATATGAAAATGTCCTTCGTGACAATGGCGAGTCCATCAGCGCCGATCTGAAGACGGAAGCGGCGGCGAAAGTTGCGGTTCTCAGAGCTGCTGTGGGTGATCCACAGATTTCTCTAGCGGACTTCAAAGGCCATCTGGAAGCTATGCAGCAAGTGCTGTACGCCTTTGGTTCTGCAATGTACCAGGGTGCAAACAATGCTGCGCCTGCATCTGCCCCCGCAGCACCTTCAGCACCTTCAGCACCATCTAACAATGCCGCAGCCTCTAAACCTGCAGCGAATGACCCGTTTGCCTTTGATCTTGATGATCTCGGTGACACCTCCCAGGATGAGACCGTTCGAGTGGATCTCAATCCCTTCGGAACAGGTGGCAGTAATCCCTTCGCGGATGACTTCGACCAGGATGCAACGGTGACGGCTGATTATGAGGCGATCGACTAGTTTTGGCCTCGCCAACTGACTTCGTCCTCAAAACAGAATCAAATTAAACACATATGCCCAATTGAGACTGGTATAATGCGGGTCGGTTTTCCCTCCCCTTACCGTCTTCCGTTGGGCATTCTTTGTTCGATACCCTAAGACCAGTCTTTATCATTTTCTCCTAGCAGCACCCCCCGACCTATGGCGCGTGATTATTACGAAACCCTTGGCGTTGCCCGCAACGCAAACCAAGATGACGTCAAGCAGGCATTTCGACGTCTCGCGCGGAAATATCACCCGGATGTGAATAAAGATCCCGGTGCCGAAGACACCTTCAAAGAAATCAACCGAGCCTACGAAGTCTTATCCGAACCCGAGACCCGATCGCGCTACGACCAATATGGCGAAGCGGGACTCGGCGGTGGCGGTGGCTATTCCCCAGATATGGGGGACATGGGCGGTTTCGCTGACATTTTTGAAAGTTTCTTCAATGGTTTTGGCGGTCAACAGCAACAGCAGCAAGGCCGTCGTCGTGGCGGTCCTGTCCGGGGTGATGACTTGAGACTTGATCTCAAGGTGGATTTCCAGGATGCGATCTTCGGCAAAGAACGGGAGATTTCCATTAGCCATTTAGAAGGCTGTGGCGTCTGTAATGGCAGTGGTGCCAAAGCTGGAACGAGACCGCGCACCTGTCCCACCTGCTCTGGTTCCGGTCAAGTTCGACGGGCGACACGAACGCCCTTTGGTAGTTTTACTCAAGTCTCCACCTGTCCCACCTGTGCTGGTGTCGGTCAAGTCATCGAAGACAAATGCGAAGCCTGTGGTGGCAATGGCCAAGTTCAGAAGAGCAAAAAACTCAAAATCACCGTCCCCGCCGGAGTTGACAATGGCACTCGTCTGAGAGTCTCTGGCGAAGGCGACTCCGGAATGCGCGGTGGTCCAGCGGGCGACCTCTACGTCTACCTCTTTGTCAATGAAGATAGCCACTTCCAACGTGATGGCATCAACATCCTCTCTGAACTCAAAATCAGCTATTTACAGGCGATTTTAGGATCGCGTCTAGCTGTGAAAACGGTCGATGGCGATGAGGAAATCGACATTCCTGCGGGCATTCAACCGGGGACTGTTCTAACCCTGGAAGGAAAAGGGGTTCCACGGTTAGGGAATGCCGTCAGTCGGGGGAATCAACTCCTGACTGTGACCGTTGAAATTCCGAAAAAAGTCGGGTCAGAGGAACGAGAATTGCTCGAAAAACTGGCCAAACTTCGCGGGGATGCCGTCGGGAAGGGGGGCGTGGAAGGTCTCTTCGGTAAGATATTTGGGACTTAATTGTGAGTGACATGAGCCAATCTAATTTGAGTCAATCCAACCTGAGCCAATCCGACATGAGTACCGCAATCCCCGCTGATGCTTCTCTAAATCTGCGGGGTACGCCTTGTCCGATTAATTTTGTGCGAACGAAGCTGAAGCTTGAACAGATGAATCCAGGGCAAGTTCTGGAAGTTTGGTTGGATCCAGGTGAGCCGATCGAACAGGTGCCCGACAGTCTTCGCATGGAAGACTATGTGGTGGAATCCATTGACGATCGGGGTGACTTTTTTGCCCTTAGGGTTCGTCGTCCATGACAGAAGCGTCCGTCTCTTCAAATCCTCCTGAAACCCTGACTGGAACTGTTCTTGCGATTCAAGCCAACTATTA
>JAAFJU010000147.1 GCA_013298165.1 Synechococcales cyanobacterium bin31.maxbin.ball.101
AGAAGCCAAACTGCAAAGCCTCGGCGATCGGATTTTAGAATCCATCTGGGCCGCCTATCCCAAACTCGCCAAAAACCAACTCGCCCTCACCTGGCTCGTCTACGACCAACCCTTCGTCAACACAGGCGGCGCACTCAGTCCCGCCGAATTTTGGAGTCGGAAACCCCAGGGCTTTAGCTATCGCGGTGTGGAATGCATTTACCCCGCCAGTGTGGTCAAACTGTTCTACCTCGTTGCCGCCCACGAATGGCTAGAGCAAAACATGATCCCAGGCTCAGCAGAACTCGATCGAGCCATCAAAGACATGATCGTAGACTCCAGCAATGACGGTACAGGTCTCATCGTCGATACCCTCACCGGAACCACCAGCGGACCTGAACTCGCCGACGGACCCTTTGAAACCTGGAAACACCAACGCAACTTGATCAACCGCTACTTCCAATCCCTGCAATGGGAAGAGTTCAACAGCATCAACGTCTGCCAAAAAACCTGGGGCGATGGACCCTACGGACGGGAGCGGGCCTTCTACGGCGCAATGCTCGACAATCGCAACAGTCTCACCACCGAGGCCACCGCAAGAATGCTCCATGCGATCGTGGGTGGTGTTGCCGTCTCCCCGGCCCGATCGCAAATGATGATGAACACCCTGGCGCGATCGATCGAGGCTCCAGCCCTACAAGCTAACCCAGAAAATCAAGTCACCGAATTTCTCGGCGCAGCCCTCCCTGCCCAGTCAAAACTTTGGTCCAAGGCCGGATGGATGAGCCAAGCCCGTCACGATACGGCCTATATTGAAACGCCTGACACACTCCCCTATCTGCTGACGGTTTTCAGCGAAGGCAAAGAGAACAGCAAAGATGAAACCCTATTGCCCTTCATTTCAAAAACGATCTACGAAGCCATGCGATCGGACTATCCTGCCTGTTAACAAAACATTAGAGCAATTCACCTAAGATCAAGGTCCGAAACAATCTTTGCAACAATATAAGCAATCTCTGACAGACCCAAGAGAAAGCCCTAAACTTTGCCCGAAAGATGTCTGCAAATAGTATCAGGAGACACACACAACTCAGTATTTCTGCTGTGATAATAAAAGCTGTGTCCTAGAGTCAAATCACCAAAATCTGACAGCTCCGCAAGGGGCTGTTTTTTCGTGCAATGCTATTTCTTGTTTGAATTAGATCCAAACATCTATACCTAATAGAAAACTCCAATCGCTTTAAAAAAGCATCTACCCTAGGAGGTATGAGACCCCCCAGGGTAGATGCACTGGGTTTAATGCATTTTGTAATGCATTTTTGTTTAGTGGTGCCGAACTAGTTGCTGACTTCAGAGACTTCAAAGACTTGACCCTCAAAATTCTTGACTAAGAAATTCAGAGGTCGATCGCTGCGGATTTTGTGCTTGAGATCGAGACGCTGGGTCCGCATGAGGATTTGGTCGAGGCATTCACGATCGAAGCAGATGTGGCGCTGACGATCGTTGTCGCCCATGCTAGCCCCGGAAATGACATGAATCTGCACGTTCTTCCGTAACTGATACCAGAGTCCATCATTCCCAGCTCCTCTGACCGTTGTGCTGCCGAGGTTGCCCGAGAGATACATGGGATTGATTCCGGCGGTTCCTAGAGACTGTTCGTAGTTGTAGTAGTAGTGCAGGGGAATGTCCGCCGCATTCAGCCGCAGTAGCCCCGCATAAAATTGCTTAGCCGCTTCCAAGTCTGACACCATGACCGTGTAGACCTTCGGTGCGCTGGTCAAGAACATCCACATCGCTCCGCCATAGGCCGCCAAGAGCATGACCATAACGCCCTGCGTCGAGAATAGACCATCTCCGATCGAAGCCCAGAGGCTGGCGATCGGCAGGGAAGACGCAAGGTGAGACAAGGAAGTAGTCATGCTAAATTGCCTGAAAAATAATAATCAAGTATTGTACGGGGGTATCGCAAGATAATCCAATATTACCAAGGTTTTTTAGGGATCAGGATACTTTTTGTGGGATCCGGCCTGAATTTATGATACAACCCTACTGAATATCACCCCTGCCGCTAGTGTCACTTCCTACCTTCGCTGAATCCAAGCATCCCCTCATTCAGTCCCTCGCTCAACGGAGCGATCAGGAGCTTTTATCCCTGTTTCAGCAGCATCCTGACGTGGGACAGTATTTTGTGACGTTGTTCTGTCGCTATAGCGGACTGGTCTATCGCGTGGTGCAACATGCGGCCAAGTCTCCCGTGCAGACCGACTATCTATTTGCTCTAGCATGGCGACATGTCTTTAATGAGTTGAGTGGTGTGGACCTGAATGACGTTCAGAAAGTGGGGGGTGGTTTCCAAGGTTGGCTACTCGCCGCGATCGCAGCCTGCATCAATACGGTCAAGCTGCCCCCCGTCGAAGAAATTCACTACGACATCCAATCCGCCTCGCCGCCGTTCTGGTGCTACCTCGATCGGGCCTTAGATGAACTTCCGCCCACCACGCGCTTGATTATTGTCATGGCCCAGACCTTTAACTGGAGCGAAACCCGAATTTCAGCTTATCTGCAAGCCGAAGGGGAAATCCTCCCGCCCGCTGAAATCCGTCGTCAGCTCGAAACAGGCTATCGAATCTTGGAAACTCGTTTGCCTGAAGATATTCGATCGATTTATCTAGCGAATTCCACGAAATCTTGATAATTGCAGAGCCTTTCTTGGGAAAAATCTAAGAGTTACCTCTTTAGGTAGATTTCTTATGGAAACGAAGGTATAACGAGAAAAGAATCCGTAATCCTATGGAATCTTTCTGTAGTTAGCCCTAGCTGACTCAGTGTTACCCGATCGGGCCACCCGATCAGGTTCGATCGATGTTCAAGTTTGTCGTCGCCATACATTGCGTATGGAGCGCAGGCTCATGGATATCGACGAATGTGCTGGATTCCTGATAGTCGTTTACGCCAAAAGTTACCGCCCGGTCAGTAACTTCGCTCATGGTACAGGGTGATCTCGATCACTGCTGTCAACTCCGTTACCGATACCGTCTACTTTCGAGTTCCTGGCTTCAGTTCCTGAATAGTCACATATATTTTTGGGTTATCTCCATGAAATTGATCCCTTGGGTTGCCACTGGCGTTGTTACGATCGCGCTGGTGGGATTGTCTGAAAAGGCGACCATTGCGTCGGATATCACCCGTCAGTTGCAACAGCCCAGCTACGGCATCACGTCTCCCTTGCAGCGACAAGAGAGCGATCGGTTGCTAGAAGCAGGTCATACTCAGTCCAATCAAGGCAATGTCAAAGGTGCTATTAAGCTGTGGAAATCGGCGGCAGAGAGCTATCGGTTAATCAATGATATGGAGGGTCAGCAACGGGCCTATGAAGCGCTCAGTCAGGCTTATGAGCTGCAAAAGCAACCCCAAGAATTTGAATATGCCCTCCGTCAGCAGCTCCGATTTGCCCGAGCGAGACAGGATTTTCCAGCTTTAGTCGGTCACTACAACAAAGTGGGCGAATTGCTTTTAGTTCAGGCCAGCACGACTCAATCTGAGAAAACTTTTTCAGAAGCCTTCCGCATTGCTCAAGAATTAAAAGACTTGCCCGGTCAAGGCCGATCGTTGACCAATCTAGGACTCGCTGCTCTTCAAGGCGGTCGCTATGCCCAAGCTGTCACTTATCTCACCCAAAGTATCGCCCTGCATCAACAGACCCCGAACCTCCAATCGGTGAGTGCAGAGGCGATCGCTCAGAATGCGCTAGGGACAGCCTATCGAAATCTCGGCGAAGCACAAAAATCAGCGGGTGCCCATTTGAATGCACTGATTTTGGCACGGACGGGAAATAATTTAACCGTTCAGGATCAGGCGATGGCGGGATTGGCGATTGCTTATCGCAATCTGGGGGCAAATCAGGAAGCGAAAAATTGGTTAGAGGCGCGTCTGAAGGCGAGTAGTGGGACGACGACGATCGCTCGGATTACGTCATTCCGTGCCATGGCAGAGTTTTATCAACGGAATGGGGATCTGGCGATGACCGATCGGTACTACCAGGATGCGATCGTGATTGCCTCTCAAGGTGGCTATCCCCAAGAAGCACAGGACTTGTCTCGACAACTGGAAAATCTCCGTCGTAGTTATCATCTGGCACCCCGTCGGAATGGTTAGTCATCGTGATTAAACGGGTTGGGGCGTTGGTTCGGTATCACGTATCCTGCGAATCTTTGATTTCACGTTAAAATTCAAGGGACCCAGCCGTTTTGAACAACACTTCGAACCCATCATGATTGAGCTATACCAATTTGAGATCTCCAGCTATGCCGAGAAAGTCCGGTTTATTCTGGACTATAAGGGGCTGGAATACAAAAAAGTGGAAGTGACTCCGGCGATCGGACAGGTGGAAGTGTTCCAGATGTCTGGACAGCGCCAAGTTCCAGTACTCAAAGATGACGGCACAGTGGTCGCAGATTCGACGGCGATCGCGGAATATCTCGATCGGAAGTACAGCGACAAGCCCGTGATTCCCCATGGAAAACTGCGGGGTCAGGTGATGATCATGGAGCAGTGGGCGGACGAAATCTTTGGGATGAATGCTCGCAAAGGTCTCCTCACGAGCATGACCCAGAATCCTTCCTTCCGATCGGCCTTGTTGCCCAGTGCGACACCGGATATGTTGAAAAGCTGGGTTGGATCGTTGCCATCCTTTGATTTTCTCGGGAACTTAGGAAGTCCGATCGGGCTTTCGACCGACAAATTCAAAGATGATATTCGTCAAAACTTGTCTTGGCTTTGTTCCATTCTGTCCGAACAGCCTTATTTGACGGGCGATCAACCCACGTTGGCGGATTTCTCCGTGGCGGCGCTCAGCATGTACATCAAGTTCCCCACGGGCAACTACATTGATGTTCCTGAGTCTGTGAAGGGTCAGGGCGTTCCAGGGATTGCCGATAATGAACTATACGAAACCTTCTGGACCTGGCGCGACAAGCTCTACAGCGACTTCCGCCAAACCTCCATTCCTACCGCAAGACCTAGTGCGGATTCGGGCCGTCCGACTTCTATCAGTATTGACTAGGATTGACTAGAACCCTGACGAACCGCCCCCAACCCCCAATTCTGGGGGCTTTTTTTTGGCTAGCTTCGATCGAACAGATGCAGTTTGGCGGCGGTGGAAAGATCTTCGCAAACTTTGAGACCTCGTACGCTGTTGCCACGAGCATCTAGAGGCGGCGAAAAGACGGCAATGCCCAGTTTGCCGGGGACGATCGCAATAATCCCCCCGGACACGCCACTCTTAGCGGGAAGTCCGACGCGATAGGCCCATTCGCCTGCGAAGTTATACATGCCGCAGGTGTACATGACGCTGAGCAAATCCCGCACATATTCACTTTCAATGGCCCGATCGCCTGTGCGGGGATTGATGCCATTGTTCGCTAACGTTGCGGCCATGAGTGCTAGATCTCGGCAATCTACCAGCAGCGCACATTGCTGAAAGTATAAATCCAAGGTTTCATCGAGCCGATCGTCCACCATTTCAAAATGACGCATCAGGTGAGCCAGGGCACGGTTTCGATGTCCGGTGGTGCGCTCGGAGGTGAAGACGGAGGAGTCTACGTAGAGGTCTCGGCCTGCATAGTTTTTAAAAGTCGTCAAAATTCGGTTAAGACGATCGGTGGCGGTTTTGCCTTGAATCAGATTGGTGGTGGCGATCGCTCCGGCGTTGACCATGGGGTTGTCGGGACGTTTTGAATTTTCGTCGAGGCGGATGATGGAGTTGAAGGGATCGCCTGTGGGTTCGACGCCGACTTTGGAGAGCAAGACCTCTCTCCCGCGATCTTCTAGGGCCATGCCGTAGGTAAAGACTTTGGAAATGGATTGAAGGGTGAAGAGCTGCGATTGATCGCCCACACCCATCACGTTTCCATCCAATGTGGCCACGCAAATACTGAAGGCGTCGGGGTTCATTTTGGCGAGTTCTGGGATGTAGCTGGCGACGGTGCCCGATCGGCAGGTTTGGTGGCGATCGTGGAGTTGGGTGAGGAGGTCGAGGTCGATCGATTTCGCAGCAGGCAAAAAATCAGTCATAACATTCAAAAAAACGTGCGTTTTGTTCAGACAGAAGTATATTAGGGGCGGTATGAGCAGACTTTACAGAGAACTGGATTAATTTTATGAAGCGTGTTGTGTTGTCAGGAGCGCTTACTCTTGCGTTGACGGGACTGATAGGTTGTGAATCGAAGCAGGTACAGAAGCCTGCCACACCGGAGTCAGCGGCAGAAAATGCCCTCAATAATCCAACGCCGCAAGATTTTTCTAAGCCCATTGTTACGTCCAATTTACCCAAGACGCCATCTCTTCCTTTGGCCACGGTTCCTGTGAAGGGCTTAGTGCAAAGTACTCGCGCGGCCGATCGGACCAATCAAGCGGTGCCCAGTGGTCGTGATCCCTTTGCGACGGTTCTTCCGGAGGGGGCGACCTTAACTAATTTGACGCAGTTTTCTGGGCCGAAGACGGGAAAAAGTCTGACGCCTGTGTTGAAAAAAGCGGTCTCTAAAAAAGCGGTGACATCGAAAGCGAAGGCGGTTCCTTCAACGAAACCGACTGTGGGTCAACCGATCGCCCTTCGTCCCGGTGCGCCTGTTCCGCTCAGTGCAATTCCATTGATTCCCGTCAATAACAATCTGCCTCCGCTACCTGCGATTCCCGGCGCGCCGATCGGTCAGCCTGCCGCTACCCCCAACTTCGTGGCCCCGCCTTCACCGACGGCTTTGGCTGATGATGTGGAAGTGACAGGTGTGATTCAGACAGGCGGGCGCGTGATGGCGATCGTCAAGGCTCCAGAAGAAAGCACGGCTCGCTATGTGAATGCAGGCGATACTTTATCCAGTGGTCGTGTGATTGTCCGTGAAATTCGCGTCGGACAAGCGGGTCAACCGACGGTGGTTCTAGAGCAAAATGGTCAGCGTGTGACGAAGTCGATCGGGGCGATCGCTCGAATGACTTCGTTTCGAGGACTCTAGAAATAGAGAGATGGGAATGAAGAATGGAGAAAATTTCTTCATTCCTAACAAAGGCTGACGGAGGGTTTAACCTTGTAGGATCTGTTCCAAGGTGAATGGGCAGATTTCGGGAAAACGATCGATCGGCAGTCCAGTTTCCTTAGCCGCTTCCCGACGAGCGCGTCGATAATACTTTTCGAGCCAAGCCGCATCTTGAAAATTACGATTTAAGCTGGGCATATCTTCCAGACAATCTTGAATCTGATCTCGGCAATTCACGATCGTCGTCTCCCAACTGCGACTCCGATTGTCCGGCTGATACTCCCATTTCAGCAAATGCATGACCAAAACCTGGAAATAGCTCCCCACTTCACGCTGTTCACTCCGTCCCAAAGCCTCAAGCTCCTCCAATAGATTCTCTCGATCGAGCTGTGTCCAATTTCCCGATCGCAAATGCTGTTGCTGTTCCTCCAGCCACGCCAAGAAATCGCGATCGTAGAGCGATCGGGGTGCAACGGGGGTAACGGTGAGAACGTTCATCGGTTTGCCCAAGTGGTCGATAGTTCTATTGTAGTCCGATCGATTGGTAGTGCGATCGGGGTCTCGTTTAGAATGGGAAGTGCGTTACCATGTGATCCCTGTGACACGAGATCAAGTGAATTTTACGGATACGATCGATCGAGATGGTCAAGTTCATGCATCTTATAAACAAAAAGTTCGTCGTCACGATCGTCTTCTCCGTGAACTGGCCAAGCTTGATGTCCATGAAGAGCAACAGCTTTCAGAGGAAGGCTTAATCGGTTTGGCTGATGATGGAACCAGCGATTTCTCTGAGGGAAGCGATCGGATGATCGATGGATTGGTCTCCCATTAGTGATTTTTCGTTGCGCCAATCACTAATAATGAAATAAATAATCCTAAGTCAACCGCCAGTAACCACAACCAATGAATGATAAAAATCCCACCCGCGTGCATTAGCCCCAACATTAGAAGGACTGTCCAACCCCAAGATAAAACGATCGCCAACAAGATCCGCTCCATTTTCCACTTCTTAACCCAAGGATTGAGAATGAAATAGAGAATACAGAGTTCAATCAACCCCAGCTTGATCGTAAACTCGAACACTCCAGGTGAATTATGTCCATGCTGGGATATATTTCCAGGATCGTGCCAATAGTCGAATGCCATCCAGACCACGGATAACAGCCATGAAACGACTAATCCATAGCGTGGAAAAAGTGCTGCGATCGGCCTAACTCTGTTCATCATCTCGAACGATCGCCCCCAATTGTTTCAACACTTGCAATACACTATAGAGTTCTCGACTGGAGGCAAAGGGCGAAAACACGCGAGACACACCATAGGTCAACCGATCGCCCGATCGTAATTTCACAAATAAAATCTCATCGCCATTGGTAACGATCGCAAAACTCGATCGTTCAGGTCGTGGATTGGTTATCAGGTAAGCCAACGTCTGCGGCAATGCCGTCCACACCGATAACGCCATCTTTTTAGATTCTAAAACTACGACCCACAACTGATTCAATAAACCCAAAACATCAATTCGTCCCTGTAAAGTCTCTTCGGGATCTTCCAGCGTTAACTGAACCGATTCCTCCGCCCGCACCCGAAACGGCGGATCATAAAAACCTGCAACCGTCAGCAATGGAGCTACCAATAACAAGGTGACGGTGCCTTCCAGTAACTGCCCTTCCGATCGTTGATACAAATACCGTCGGCGTAAGTCATCCAAATTGCCTTTATCTTCGGTCGATAACTCCGGCAAACTCACCTGCCATTCTGAGAAAAAATCGTCATCCTCCGACCGCACCAACCCAAACCGTCGTTCCGCTTCAGCTAGGGTCTTAATGGCATCCGTAATTGCGATCGTTGGCATGATATTGAACACTACCCATCGACAGTATGCTTATCCTAACAAATTTTCTGTGTTCCTCTTAGTCTTCCGCTCTCCGGTCATCAGACGGTGGATGACAATATTCATCGCGTGACACACCACGTTTTATGCAATTTATCTCACCTCTTCATGACTCCATTGAATAACAAGAGATTGGATGGCAGCTTTTACCAAGGTTAGCATTTTGATATCTAAAGTAACTCGCATTCCGTGGGCCACAGTATCTCCAAGGAGCAAGAACGACTTTAATAGATCAAACTGAACGATCGAAATTTCGCCATTTGAAAATAGATGATTGAGAAGATTAGCGCCTGGGAAACTCGCGATCGGCATATCCAGCATCATGACCCGTTTACGCAAACTCGCTTCAAGAATTCGCCGCGCAAACAAAACAGATGGCTCAAAGAGTGACTCTTGATTCAGCAATGCATCCAAACTCACCAACTGTGACTCTAACTCCTGCCAAGACGGTAAACTTTCACTCGTCAATTGCAGCGAATTTTCAGCCTCATTACTCAGAGGGACGAGGAGAAATCGCCATCCAGGATGCGCTGAGACCTTCTTAGCAATGCCTTGAAACCGATCAATCGACGCTCGATTTCGACTTGCCTTAATATCCACAATGATGCCACCACCATTCTTAATCGCAATCAGATCTGGAGAATATCCATCCAAATCAAATGGGAGCTGATAATCCGATTCTAATGCTAGGATTTCATAACCACTTTCCAACAACTCTTGCGTTGTAGAAATAATCTTCTGCTCATAAAGAGACTGACGAGATGGTTCGGTAGAAATCATAGATAGACCTCAAGATTTTCAGCGATCGAGACTCGGATATAAACGCATTCCTCACCTTGAAGAACACCCTGAACCAGAAGAGAAGGTAAATGACCAATATCGATTCCATCAGAAATAAATCTTCTGTGGCTATCGACATCAGACACTAATGCATCATCTGCAAAAACAACACCTACTAGCGCATCCTGGATCGGCTTGATGATATTGTCGATATCAGCAGGTGAATCGTCACACAGATAAACTAATGTAAACCTCAAACCTTGTTTTTGATAAGGTGCGCCACCTTGCCATTCACGTCTTGCTCGACCATAGATTAGATCTTTCCAAGCCTGCAAGTTTTCACGGTTTTTTGCTTGATGCGAAATTGGGCGATGCGGAATCAGCATCTCAAACAAGTACGCAGACATTAGCATTCAGTTCACATTTATACCTGTCATTCTAGCCTCAATTCTTTCCGACGGGCATCATGCAATTCATCGACCAGGCTGAGATCGGAGTCATCGTAAACAACAGCGGCGATAGCGTGGCGCGCTGGCGTAAAAAATATGTTCCTAAGGTGTACACATATTCCATAAAAAAGTGGGACCAACGATCGTCAGTCCCACTCAACTTAATCTGAAAAACAGATCTTAATAACGGTAGCCGCCGCCAGCTTGACCGGGCTTGTAGACGATGAAGCTCATCACCTGACATT
>JAAFJU010000161.1 GCA_013298165.1 Synechococcales cyanobacterium bin31.maxbin.ball.101
CTAGAATTGAGAGACAAGGTTATGGCTATTAGTGTACAGCGATTTTTAAAACTAGATGTAGCGTTTTTTAAGATTATTTTTTGATTTTGGATCTAAATCCGGTGGTATCTGGGATGGCGGATGGGAAGCGGGGCTGTCGGTGGATGGAAGCGGGGCTGGTTCCCTACGGGGAGGCTTGGGCTTGGCAGAAGCAGTGGGTGGAGGAGCGAAAACGGGGTGCAGAGCATTCTGATTTGCTCTGTTTATTAGAGCATCCAGCGGTGTATACCTTGGGTCAGGCATCGGATATGGCCTTTGTGAAATTTGCGCCGGGGGATGGTGAGTTGGTGCGAATTGAGCGGGGCGGAGAGGTGACGTATCACGCTCCGGGGCAGTTGGTGGGCTATCCGATTTTGAATTTAGTGCATTATCGTCAGGATTTGCATTGGTATTTGCGGCAGTTGGAGGAGGTGATCATTCGGACGGTGGGACATTTTGGCTTAGTGGGCGATCGCGTTGAGGGGTTGACGGGGGTTTGGGTTCAGGGTGTGAAGGTGGCGGCGATCGGTATCAAGGTGAGTCGCTGGATTACGATGCATGGGTTTGCATTAAATGTCTGTCCAGATATGGCGGGCTTTGGTCGAATTGTGCCCTGTGGGATTGCCGATCGGCCTGTGGGGTGTTTGGTGGATTGGGTGCCGGGATTAAAGGTGTCGGATGTGGTGCCGATCGTTGTTCAAGAGTTTGGCAATGTGTTTGGAGTGGAGATGAAGCAGATAGAATAGAGCTAGATGTTCATCGATCGGAGCCACTATGGAAATTGCCCCTCACATTAATGTTGATCCTGCTATTTGTGGTGGGACTCCGGTCATTACTGGAACTCGTGTCCATGTTGCGATCGTTGTGGGATCCCTTGCGGGTGAAATGACGATGGAAGAAGTGATGGATGCTTATGAACTCACCCAGGAACAAGTCAAGGGCGCGCTTGCCTATGCGACGGATTTGGTCAAGCTGACGGAAGCTTATCCAATTGGAGCTTAGAGCATGAGATTTTTGGTGGATGAAAATATGCCTCGTGATCTGGCAACTGATATTTCTGAACTGGGTTTTCAGGCTCAAGATGTTAGAGATTTGGGGTTGCGTGCTCGACCGGATACGGAGGTGATGCAAATGGCGATTGATCTGGATGCGATTCTTATTACTCGCGATCGTTTGTTTGCTGATCCCCGAAGTTGGCCTGAAGAGTTTTCTGCAGGTGTCATTTTTGTCAGTCTTGACAACAAACTCTCTAAAAAAGTGGTGACGGCTAGGATTCTCGATGTGATTCAAAATCGGCTTCCAAGTTCACTTCTGGGTGCTTATACAACCGTTGAAGTGAGTCGCGCACTTTCTCGTCCAATCCGATCGCGCTAACGATCGCAATCTAACCCCAGTCGATTCGCGTTCCGGTAAACACCGTAGAATAAACTATCCAATGGAGGGCTTTAACATGGCTGTAGAGGAGTTGATTCCGACGTTGCGGGAGTTATCTCGATCGCAGAAGCTGGAAGTTATTCAGTTTTTAGCGAAGGAGTTGGCCGTTGAGGAAGAAATGCCGCTGAAGCAGGGTGGTGTATATAAGATTCATACGCCTTCTCATTCTGCGGAAGCTGCAATGAAGTTAGCAACGCTTTTACAAGAAGATGAATAGAAGATGACCGGGCTTCGACTCCGCTCAGCCCTCGACATCGTGCCCACGAAATAACCTAAAATAAACGCTCGACTCCCCCTTCAAAACAAATCCTCAAATGTCCGACTACTACGATCGATCCCACCTCCCCAACTTCGCCAATATCGGCGAAGGCAATCCCGAACTCGCCGATAAATTCTTTGCCTATTACGGAGCCGTCTTCGACGAAGGCGCATTATCAAAACGTGAAAAAGCCTTAATTGCCCTCGCTGTCGCCCATGCCATTCAATGTCCCTACTGCATCGACGCCTACTCAAAAGAATCGCTTCAGCAAGGCTCCGATCTCGAACAAATGACCGAAGCCGTCCATGTCGCCACCGCCATTCGCGGGGGTGCATCGCTAATCCATGGCCTGCAAATGATCGATCGGACCAATCAACTCTCAATGTAATTTGATCCTGTAATCTGGCAATGAAAACCCAAACCCTGACTCGACGAAATTCTCCACTGTCCAATAGTCAAAACCAACTCAATCTCCTCAACACGATCGACCTAACCCAAACTCCAAATCAAGGCCATTTCGATCGCACCGTAAACCACCCACTAAAACCCGCAACACTCGACATCTTCCAAATCAATCTCGGCAAACTTTGCAACATGACCTGCAAACATTGTCATGTCGATGCAGGACCCGATCGCACCGCTGAAAACATGGATCTAGCCACGATCGACGCTTGTTTGAACGCTCTAGATCAAACCCAAGCCCACACCGTCGATCTCACAGGCGGCGCACCGGAACTCAATCCGCATTTTGAATATTTAGTAGATCAGGCCGTGCAACGGGGGAAACAGGTGATCGATCGATGCAATCTCACAGTCTTGCTATTGCCAACCAAAACCCATCTACCCCAATGGTTCGCCGATCGCAATGTCGAAGTCGTCTGTTCATTGCCCCACTATCGAAAACGTAATACCGATTTGCAGCGGGGAGACGGCACTTTTGAACAATCGATCGAAGCCCTGCGACGATTGAATGCAGTCGGCTATGGCCAAGGAGATCCCAAACGTCGCCTCACGCTCATGAGCAATCCCGTCGGTGCCTTTCTGTCTGGCAATCAAACGCAACTCGAAACCGAATGGAAAACGGGACTCGAAAAAAACTTTGGGGTTCAATTCGATCGGCTGATCACCTTAAATAATATGCCGATTTCTCGATACCTAGAATGGCTAGAAAATTCGGGAAATTTACAAAGCTACATGACAACATTAGTTAATGCTTTTAATCCTGCGACGATCGATGGACTCATGTGTCGCAACACCCTGTCCGTAAGCTGGGACGGTAAACTCTATGACTGCGACTTCAATCAAATGCTTGATCTACCCCTAAAGATGCCGATCGCCCCCTCCATCCATGACTTTGATCTAGCCGCTTGGATGGCGAGAGCCATTGTTACCGATCGGCATTGTTTTGGCTGTACAGCGGGGGCGGGGAGTTCCTGTGGGGGTGCGATCGCGGATGGTAATGCTGAGAACAATCTTTAGAATGATTTAATGCATTTAGTCCGGGTTAACCTGAATTAAACGAGCAATTCCTCTAAAAATCATAATTTATTCTGAAGAACCCATTTTTTGTATTCTAGGATACATTCCTTTTAAGGATGCACTTCTAGCATTTGGGAAATGCAATCTAGAGTATTGCTTTAGGCATATAGCTTTAGAGAGATTTTGTTTGGCTAGTTTGGTTCTTTGTGAGGCGAAAGGTTCGTTAAAGCTATGAATAATAAATTTGGGCGGCGTGAGTTTTTACTGTTTGGGTCTACGATGGCGGGGAGCTTGCTGCTCAAGTCTTGCGCCACCGCACCCACACCGACGACAGGCGCATCGACAGCTCCAGGATCGTCCTCCACGGCATCTGCACCCGCTGCGGGCGATGTCATTAAAGTGGGGATCTTGCATTCCTTGACGGGGACCATGGCGATCTCTGAGAAGAGTGTTGTGGATGCCGAAAACCTTGCGATCGACGAGATCAATGCCGCAGGTGGCGTTCTCGGGAAAAAGATCCAAGCGATCACTGAAGATGGACAGTCAGACTGGCCCACCTTTGCTGAAAAAGCGAAAAAATTGATCGACCAAGACAAAGTTGCCACAGTGTTTGGTTGCTGGACATCAGCTAGCCGTAAAGCCGTGCTACCCGTCTTCGAGTCGAAGAAGCACCTGCTTTGGTATCCCGTGCAGTACGAAGGCCAAGAATGCTCTAACAACGTGTTCTACACCGGAGCCGCCCCCAACCAACAGATCGAACCTTCTGTGGATTGGTTGATGGAGAAATATAAGGATAAGGAATTCTTCTTAGTGGGTTCGGACTATGTCTTCCCTCGCACCGCGAACTTGATTATCAAAGCGCAACTCGCTGCAAAAGGTGGCAAGAGCGTCGGTGAAGATTACATTCCCCTCGGCGTGAATGAAGTCAAACCTGTGATTGCCAAAATCAAAGCGGCCCTACCGAATGGCGGCGTGATTTACAACACCTTGAACGGCGACACTAACGTGGCATTCTTCAAAGAAATGCAAGCGTCCGGCATGGGTGCTGATAAGTATCCAGTCATGTCCGTCAGTATTGCAGAGGAAGAAGTGCAGGCGATCGGTGTGGAATACCTGAAAGGTCACTTCGCCGCTTGGAACTACTTCCAAACTGTGGAAAATCCCGCCAGCAAAAAGTTCGTCGCCGCGTTCAAAGCGAAGTACGGCGAAAAGCGCGTGGTGAACGATCCCATGGAAGCGGCTTACATCATGGTTCACATGTGGGCCAATGCTGTTAAAAAAGCGGGTAAAGCGGATGACCTTGATGCGGTGAAGAAAGCGGCCTATGGTGCAACTTTCGATGCTCCTGAAGGTCCCGTCACCATGAATGCCAACCATCACCTGTCCAAGTATGTCCGCATTGGGGAAGTGGTCGAAGGCGGTCTCTTCAAGGTCGTCTACGAAACCAAAGAAGCCGTCAAACCGCTCCCTTGGAACCAATTCGTCGCCGAAACGAAGGGCTTTGCTTGTGACTACTCCGATCCAGCGAAGGGCGGTAAATTCAAAGCGGCCTAAGTTCTAGCAAAGGCCCGTTGGCATCGCCTCCCGTAAGGGAATCCCCCTAAATCCCCCTTAAAAAGGGGGACTTTGAGTTAATACCTCATGTCCCCCCTTTTTAAGGGGGCTAGGGGGATCGAGTTCCCGATCGCATCCATTCTCATCTGTTTCAATTCCCTGGAGGACCCTGCTGTGTGGTCTGCATTAGTTGACGGTTTATTTAGTGGTGTTAGCATTGGCTCCGTGCTGTTGCTTTCGGCCTTGGGCTTAGCGATCGTCTTTGGTCTCATGGGCGTGATTAACATGGCCCATGGTGAACTGATGATGTTGGGCGCTTATACGACGGTTTTGGTGCAGGGGAGTTTGAAAGGAACGCCGCTGTTTGAAGGCTATATTTTTGTGGCACTCATTGCCGCCTTTGTCGTCACCGCGTTATTTGGATTATTTCTAGAGCGCACCGTCATTCGCTATCTTTACGGCAGGCCATTGGAGACACTGTTGGCAACCTGGGGCGTGAGTCTGATGTTGCAGCAGTTTGTGCGCAGTGTGAGTTGGCAGTTTGTGATTGGGACGACGATCGCGGTTGCCCTTTTCTTGGTCGCTAGCCTAGGTCTTAACCGCATTCCCTTTAAGTTTCGCAATTTAAGTAAAGCCGGAATTGGACTGGTTGCAGGGACGATCGCCCTTCAAGTGAGCAACGCCCTTGGCACCATGTATGGACTCGCCATGACCAAGCCGTGGTTTGGCGCACAGAACCAGGATGTCACCGCACCGCAATGGCTGCGCGGGGGACTGAAACTGGGGTTTGTGGATAATGTGCAGTTCTCCTATGTGCGAATTTTTATTGTCTTTTTGACCGTAATTTGTCTCGCGGCTGTGTACTTCTTTCTCAATCGAACCCAATGGGGTCTCCGCATTCGAGCGGTGACTCAGAACCGCAGCATGAGTTCTTGTTTGGGCATTCCTACCGATCGGGTGGATGCTTTAACGTTTGCTGTCGGTTCAGGATTGGCGGGGATCGCGGGCTGTGCGGTGAGTTTGCTTGGGTCAGTCGGTCCGAATACGGGGCAAAACTATATTATTGATACGTTTATGGTTGTGGTTGTGGGCGGCGTTGGAAACTTAGTGGGGAGCGTCGTTGCGGCCTTGGTCATTGGGATGTCGAGCTATTTGTATGGCACCTTTGCGGGACAGATTGGATTTATTCAAGACTTGTCGAAGACGATCGGCATTGACCTCGGCGCACAGACGATGGCCAAGGTCGTGGTGTTTGCATTGATTGTGGTGTTCCTCCAGTTCAAACCCGGTGGATTGTTCCCGCAGAAAGGACGCACTGTTGATGCTTAATATCCTTACCCAAATTCTATGCAGACCTTAGCCAAGAAACCGCCCGTGAATAGTACATTGCCCAAACGTAGTCGATCGCGACTCTTGATTGAAACCGCCATTGTGATTGCGATCGCCATTGCGATGATGACGATCGTGCCGGGTGTCCTTAATGCCATCGGTCAAAGCTTTCGAGTGGGATTGCTGGGGCGCTTTATGGCGCTGGCGATCGCGGCCTTGGGGATTGATTTGATTTGGGGGTATACGGGGATTTTGAGTTTGGGGCATGGGCTGTTTTTTGCGCTGGGGGGCTACTCGTTGGCCATGTTTTTGCAGTTGCAGCCTGCGCTGGGGGGAACGGGCATTCAGATGCCGGACTTCTTTGTGCTGTACGGCGTGACTAGTTTGCCCTGGCTCTGGCAGCCGTTTGAATCGTTGCCGTTTACGATGATTGCGATCGTTTTGATCCCGACGATCGTAGCCGCAGTCCTGGGCTATCTGGTTTTTCGCAATCGGATTCGCGGCGTTTATTTTTCGATCTTGACTCAGGCGGCATTGATCGTCTTTTTCAACTTCTTTAATGGCCAACAAAAACTGATCAACGGCACCAACGGACTTAAAACCGACACGACCTATTTGTTTGGGCAGGTGATGAGTGGTCCGGTGATGCAGGCGAACTTTTATTATCTGACGATCGTGCTTTTAGCTTTAGCCTATGCGCTCTGTCGCTGGTTGACGAGTGGAAAGTTTGGGCAATTGCTGGTGGCGATTCGCGACGATGAGCCGCGTGTGCGATTTACGGGTTATGATCCCACAGTTTTTAAAGTCTTGGTTTTCGCGGTTTCGGCGGGTCTTGCGGGGATTGCAGGCGCTCTATATACCGTTCAGTCCGGCATTATCACGCCCAAGGCCATGGATATTGCCTTTTCTATTGAGATGGTGATTTGGGTCGCGGTCGGGGGACGTGGTACGTTAGTCGGCGCAGTATTGGGGACTTTGATCGTCAACTTTGCCCGCAGCTTACTCTCAGAACAATATCCTGCGTTTTGGCTATTTTTCCAGGGCGCATTGTTCCTAGCCGTCGTAACCGTGTTGCCCGACGGATTCGTCGGATGGTTCAAAACCAGTGGTGTCGAACTATTGCGGCAACTGTCTGGAAAATCCAAAGTATCAACCTATCCCAGCCTAGCTAACAATCCGGATGTGACCTATGAGCAGCAAGCTATTGACGATCGAAAATCTGACGGTTAGTTTCGACGGGTTCAAAGCCCTCAACAACCTCAATTTCAGCATGGATGCAGGCGAGTTGCGAGTCATCATCGGACCCAACGGCGCAGGCAAAACCACGTTTCTCGATACCATTACTGGGAAAACGCAGCCAACCCAAGGGACGGTGCATTTCAAAGGGAAGAACCTAGCGAAATTCAAAGAGCATACGATCGCCAAAATGGGCATCGGACGCAAATTTCAAACGCCTCGCGTCTACCTCAACCTCTCCGTCCGCGAGAACATGACCCTCGCCCACCACAAACATAAAACCTTATTCAAAACCCTATTTCCCAAGTCTCACTGGGGCGATAAAGATGCGATCGCGCAGCTCTTGGAAACGGTGGGACTTCTGGGCAAAGCCAATAGCCCTGCGGCCTTGCTAGCCCATGGTGAAAAGCAGCGATTAGAAATCGGAATGCTAGTGGCACAGTCGCCGGATTTGCTTTTAGTGGATGAACCTGTGGCAGGATTGACAGATGAGGAGACAGAAAAGGTGGGGAATCTTTTAATTGATCTAGCCAAAGACCATTCGATTTTGGTGATTGAACATGATATGGAATTCGTGAGGCAAATTGCGCGCAAGGTAACGGTGCTGCATGAAGGATCGGTGCTCTGTGAAGGGACGATGGATGAAGTGCAGACCGATCGGCGGGTGATTGAAGTGTATTTGGGTCAGCAGGATGAGTGATTCCCAGACCGTCTGACGAACCGCCCCCAAACCCCAATTCTGTGGGCTTTGAAACTTTTTTAGTTTTTACTATTATGCAATCTCAAACTTCTTTTTCTGCTGTTGCCGATCGCGAACCTGAAGCGACGTTGAATCTATCGAATCTCAATGTCTTTTATGGAGAAAGTCATATTCTTCGGAATGTGGATATGACCATTCATCCGGGACAAATGGTTTGTCTGATTGGGCGGAATGGGGTGGGTAAGACGACGTTGCTGAAGACGGTGATGGGATTGTTGCCATCGCGGACGGGGAGCATTGAATTTGAGGGACGATCGATCGATCGGCTCACCCCTGACAAACGCGCCCGTCTTGGCATTGGCTATGTTCCCCAAGGTCGGGAAATCATTCCAAAACTCACAGTCCAAGATAATTTATTGCTGGGACTCGAAGCCTTGGGCGATCGTGCGCCCAAAAATCAAAAGGTGCCTGACGAAATTTATGATCTGTTCCCCGTGTTAAAACAAATGCTATCCCGTATGGGGGGCGACTTAAGTGGTGGACAGCAGCAGCAACTTGCGATCGCCCGTGCCCTCATGGGTCAACCGAAGCTATTGGTTTTAGATGAACCGACGGAAGGCATTCAACCATCGATTATTTTAGACATTGAAAATGCCGTTCGCCGTGTGGTGGAGACCATGGGAATTTCGGTTCTGTTAGTAGAGCAGCATTTACATTTTGTGCGCAAAGCCGATTGGTACTATGCCATGCAAAAAGGAGGCATCGTTGCGGCTGGCCCGACGAGCGAACTCAGCCAAGATGTTGTGCAGCGATTCCTTGCAGTTTAGAGACAAGGCTGGCGAACCGTCCCCTAACCCCCTTTCTTAGATGCCAGTAAGGGCTATATTCTGGGCGTAGTGACAGGCAATGATCCTGACGTGTTTTCTTCGTGCATCACTTGCTCTAGTGAATGCTTCCCTTTCATGCCTCGATTGGCCCAAACTGAACTGAGACGATATTACCTCGCTACGATTCTCTGCGACTTTGAGCCGCAGAGAATTATCATAATAAATCTTCAGTTCTTAAGGTTTAACGTCCGTTGAAGTCGTCGCGGGGATTTGGTAAATTCGTTTCCAAGCTTGCACTGTTTTCTCTCCAATGGGATTGGTTGACGATGCTCCGCTGCCTGCAAGATTGACTCGAATAATCGCCTGTCCCACAG
>JAAFJU010000349.1 GCA_013298165.1 Synechococcales cyanobacterium bin31.maxbin.ball.101
TTATTCCACTTCGTGAGAGAAGTTTAAACAAATTAACAAACCGTGAAATCCCTTCTCAGACTGCCTTAAAATCCCCAAAGCAGCACTCCCTATTGGGTTCGGGGTCCCATTGGCTGTACTGTGATAGACAGGCAAAGATAGACAGGCAAAACGCGGCCCCTTGTATAGAAGGATTACAAAATAATCTAGGCGTAACAATTGAGTCGATGAGTCTTAACCCCGTGCCATTCATTTTTGAAAACCCCGTTAGATCCCCGTTAGATCCCTATGACTGCATTCTCCCCTCGTCCCACTGAGCCTAAATTCTCTGAGCCTAAGTTTTCTACGGGTCGGACTGGGAGTTTACCCCCGGCTGATTCCCGTGAGCGCGTTAGTAGCTGGATGAAATCCTTCCAAGATCGAGTTTGTCAGGGACTCGAAGCCACTGATGGACTGGGAACGTTCAAACAGGATGCTTGGGAGCGGCCTGAGGGGGGCGGGGGCCGATCGCGAGTCATGCGGGACGGAAACGTCTTTGAACAGGGCGGGGTGAACTTCTCAGAGGTGTGGGGCAAGGACTTGCCGCCCTCGATTTTGGCGCAGCGTCCAGAAGCGGCGGGTCATAGCTTCTATGCCACCGGGACCTCCATGGTTCTTCATCCCAAGAACCCTTACATCCCCACCGTCCACCTCAACTATCGCTACTTTGAAGCAGGTCCCGTCTGGTGGTTTGGCGGTGGGATTGATTTGACGCCCTACTATCCCTTTGACGAGGATGTGGTGCATTTCCACAAGACCTTGAAACAGGCTTGCGATCGGCATGATCCCGAGTACTACAACACCTTTAAGCTTTGGTGTGACGAATATTTTTATCTGAAGCATCGCAACGAGACCCGTGGCGTAGGCGGAATTTTCTTTGACTACCAAGATCCAAGCGGCGTCCTATATCCGATTTCCTATCCTGGATCGCAGATGGATGCCTTTGACCCCAAAACAGCCACTCCAGCCGCAAAACACAGTGTCAAAGTGGGCAAGGTTCCCGATCGCTCCTGGGAAGATATCTTCTCCTTCTCCCAGTCCTGCGGCTCTGCGTTCCTACCTGCCTACACGCCGATCGTTGAAAAACGTAAAAACCTCGAATACGGCGAACGGGAACGCAACTTCCAGCTTTACCGCCGGGGTCGCTATGTGGAATTTAATCTGGTCTACGATCGGGGCACCATTTTTGGCCTTCAGACCAATGGCCGCACCGAATCCATCCTGATGTCCTTGCCGCCCCTCGTGCGCTGGGAATATGACTATCAGCCGGAGCCAGGAAGCCCAGAAGCGCGTCTTTACGACATTTTCCTTAAGCCTCAAGACTGGATTAACTGGAAAGCCTAGCGGTTTTAAAGCGGTTTTAAAGCGGTTTTAAAATCGTCCCACCGCCTGAGCCATCCCTGCTCAGTCACAAAAAAGCCCTCTCTTCCTTAAGATGGGGCTTTTTTGTGAAATTCTTGCAGATTATGGGAGAGCAACAGTGCAAGCTCTCGCATAATCCAGTACGCTGGAGATCTCATCAGGTTAGGACATGTCTAGCCTCTACCTTCAGAAGTACATCGAAATAGGTTTTAAATTCACGGAAAAAATATGCTTTTTAGGACTCTGTCTAAAAAGTTCATGAATGAAGATTTCAAGTGAACTTTTTTGGGCATAACTATCTTTAAGAGAATGTTTTTCCAATGGAGTGATTGTCGTGATTGATTTAGAACAGGGAGCAATGCGCATGGATCAGAAAACCTACATGACCAACGATGGCAACACGGTGATCATTCTCACGCCTGTTGGACGATTGGACATTACCACTGCTTGGCAGTTTCGTCTGACCCTTCAGGAATGCATCTCCAAACAAAGCCGTCACGTCGTGGTGAATCTCGGTCAGGTCAATTTCATCGACAGTTCAGGTCTAACCTCCTTGGTCGCTGGAATGCGCGATGCTGACAAAGTACGCGGCAGCTTCCGCATTTGCAATGTGCATCCTGAAGCCCGTCTCGTGTTTGAAGTGACGATGATGGACTCTGTATTTGAGATCTTCCCAACCGAAGAAGAAGCCCTAGAAGGCGTTCCTCGCAGTGTGGTTTAGGTTCGGGTCAATCCCATCTTTGCCCGATCGT
>JAAFJU010000253.1 GCA_013298165.1 Synechococcales cyanobacterium bin31.maxbin.ball.101
CAAACGCCTTCAACTCCGTCGGCTCATAATGCAACCGACTCGTATCCTCCACCACCGTCTGATGCCCATCTCGCAAAAACCGAATACAGCCATAATTCCCCTGCAACCGATCGACAATCTTCTGCCTTGTCCGCTCCACCTGCTCCGGATCCTCGATCGCAAACGCCGGAAACCCAATCACACTCAACAGCGCCGCATCCACCTCCTTCGACATCGACTCACGAGGCAACAGCGATCGCAGCGTCATCCGACAGCGCGCAATCTCATCCGGCAACACATGGATCACCGACTTCTCCCCCCCCTTCATCCCAAACAAATTCAACCCACTCATCGCCTCCAGCGCCGCCTTCGCCATCCCCACCGAACTCGCATTCAGCTCCACACCCCCATGATTGATCTTATTCCCCCGCTCCCAAATCCCATAATCCGGCGTCCGATACGCCCGCCCGATGTAATAGACCAAATTCTGAACAAAATCCACCTCATCCTGGGTGAACACAATAGACAACCCAGACAACGTCATCTGCGCCAACATCACCAAAAAAATCGACGTCGCATCAATCTGTAAATGTCCCCAGCCATCATCCGGGACCACCGTATCTCCCGTACTGGTACTATACTTCGCGTGCAGCGCATCCATCGGCAACTGCGACTGCTTGAACGCCTCCACCTTCCCCGCCTGCCGCATCATCGAAAACAGCAGTCCCCGCATCAGCTTCACCACCGACTGCTCCAGCTCATACCCCCGACCCGCCACCAGATCCGTCTTCCGGTACGCTAACGCCAACCCCCACACCGCCAAAATGCTATAGACATTATCCCGCACCCAAGCATCCGTGTAGTCTCCATGGTCATTCACCGCCGTACTCGCCGGAAGCAGCCCCGTAATCGGATTTTGGCGAGACAGAATCACGCGCTGAATCTCCCCATAAAACCCATCCAAACGAGCTTCCAAAGTCGGCATAGCAGCAACCATAAAAACAAAAGCACTAAAAAGCAGATTCCATTCTACCCCAAATCCCAACTCAGACCATTCACCCCAGTAACGATCGTTACTGTATCAATCCAAGAATCAAGATATATATTGAATTGTAATCAGTAAGCCATATTGAAACCCGACCAAAATGCCGTGTTGAAATGTATGTTGCGAAACGATTCAAAAAAGCCATTTGTGCAGAGATTGATCTAGCGTAGACTCACACATTCAGTGAATCTCGCAATTGACTGACATGGTGATTAATTTCTGTATTAATTTTCAAGATTTGACTCCCTAGAAATGGTGACTTCTGATGATGAATTCCATGAACCCGATCGCACTTCCCACCACGACCCAAGAACTAGACGAAGCCATTCGGATCTTCAAAACCAACGACTGGAACGACGACGAACTCTTCCAACGCTGGGAAGCCATTCGTCAAGCCACCTTAAATCTTTCAGGAATAGAGTCTGACCCCGTTTCCGGCAGTGACAGCTACTAGAACCCTCTAGGTAGGGAAATCCGATCGCTTTTGGGTGGATGGAACCTGTATTTCGCGCTGCAAAATGACGCAAAATACGAGATTGAAAAGTTCTCCATCCCCTTGAGTGACCTATGACAACCGTTCTAGAACAGGGAAACATCTCGATTCATACTGAGAATATTTTCCCCATTATTAAAAAGTGGCTCTATTCCGACCATGAAATCTTCATGCGGGAATTGATCTCCAACGCCGTCGATGCCATGAAAAAAATGAGCATGGTCTCACGATCGGGCGAATATTCCCACGAACCCGGCGAGATGGAAATCACGGTTACAATAGATAAAAACAAAAAAACGCTGTCGATTTCGGATACCGGAATTGGCATGACAGCAGACGAGATTAAACAATACATTAACCAAGTCGCCTTCTCCAGCGCAGAAGAATTCGTCCAAAAATATCAGGCCACCAGCGACGAACAGATCATCGGTCACTTTGGACTCGGCTTCTACAGTTCCTTCATGGTGTCCAGCCAAGTCGAAATTGATTCCCTCTCCTACAAAGAAGGCGCACAGGCCATTCACTGGACCTGCGACGGTTCCACCAGCTTCTCCCTGTCAGAATCCGATCGCACCACCCGTGGCACCACCGTCACCATGACGTTGCTCGAAGAGGAAAACGAATACCTCGAAGACTATCGCATTCGCACCCTGGTCAAAACCTACTGCGACTTCATGCCCTACCCGATCAAACTGATCGTCCTAGAATCCGAAGCCGCCACCGAACCCGAACAAATCAATAAACAGATTGCACCCTGGAAAGAATCCCCTAGCAATCTAACCGATGAACAATATCTAGAGTTCTATCGCTATCTCTACCCGTACCAAGAAGACCCCTTGCTATGGGTGCATTTAAACACCGACTATCCGTTCGTAGTAAACGGCATCCTGTACTTCCCGAAACTAAAACCCGACGTCGATGTCACCAAGAGTTCTGCAAAACTCTTCTGTAATCAAGTCTTCGTTTCAGACAATTGCGAAGAAGTCGTCCCCCGCTTCCTGTCGCCATTGCGCGGTGTAATTGACAGCACAGACATTCCCCTAAACGTATCGAGAAGCTTCCTGCAAGCCGATCGCACCGTCACCCAAATCGGGAATTACATTGCCAAAAAAGTCGGCGATCGTCTCAAAGATCTCTACCGCGACGATCGCGCAGCCTATATCAAATCCTGGGAAGACCTCAGCACCTTCGTCAAATTCGGCTCCATGAACGACGACAAGTTCAAAAAGCAAGTCGAAGACATCATGATCTTCCAGACCACCTACGCCCCAGCAGCAGACCAGCCCAAAGTCGAAGTGGAAACTGCCGAAGGCGATGTCTGGTCCGGCGGCGGCGACCTCAACACCGTCAATGGCAAAACCTACACAACCCTGAAAGAGTACCTCGATCGCAACAAAGACAAAAACGAAAATCGCGTCTTCTATTGTAACGACTCGATCGCCCAAGCCACCTACGTCAATCTATACAAGTCACGAGGCATTGAAGTTCTATTCCTAGACTCCTTCATTGACAGCCACTTTGCCACCTTCCTAGAGCGGGAATACAGCGAAGTCAAATTCTCCCGCGTCGATGCAGAACTCGACGAAGCCTTGATTGAAAAGGACCAAACTGAAGAAGTCGATCCAGAGACCAATCAAACCTTTGGCGATCGGATTAAAGGCTTATTCAATACCGCATTGAATAAACCCAAACTGACCATTCGCACCGAAGCGATTAAATCAGACAACCCTGCAAGCACACCCCCTGCCATGGTTCTACTCCCCGAAGACCAGCGTCGGATGCAGGAAATGATGGCCATGATGCAACAGCAACAAGCCCAATTCCCTGAAGAGCATATTCTCTTGCTAAACACCGCTCATCCGCTAATTCAGAACCTTTCTAAATTGCAGCAGAATGGTTCCACAGAATTAGCAGACACCATTTGTCATCACGTCTATGACTTAGCATTAATGGCCCAAAAAGGCTTTGATGCGGATGGCATGAAGACCTTTGTGGAACGATCGAACCAAGTCCTAACAGAATTGACAACTCGTTAAATTCTAAAAACTTAAATTCTCAAAAAACGAAACGGCTGATGGGATTAAATCCTCATCAGCCGTTTTCTTAATCACCTGTTAGATATAGCACCTTCTAGGTTCTTTGCTCCGATGATTGAAGCTTTTTAATTTGATTGAGGGCATCTTGGTAGTCTTGAGATTTCCCCTGTTTCTGATAAATATCCGCTGCTTTTTGATAGTCTGCGATCGCCGCTTCCCGCCTCCCTAGGTTTCTCTGAGAAATCGCTCGGTTATAGTAAGCATCCGCATAACCTGGTTCAAATTCAATCACTTTATCGTAATTTCTCTTCGCATTTTGATAATCCTTAAGTGCAGTATAAGCGTTTCCGAGATTGTAATAAGCCACTGCATAATCAGGCTTTAATTCAATCGCTTTGTTATAATCAGCAATGGCACTTTGATTATCACCTAAGGCCATTTTTGCATTGCCTCGATTGTTGTAGGCCACAGCATAGTCAGGCTTTAAAGCAATCACTTTATTATAGTCTTCCAATGAGCCTTGATTATCGCCTAAGCCTCGGCGAACCGTGCCTCGATTATAGTAAGCATCAACATAATCGGGTTTAAGTTGAATGGCTTTACTATAGTCTTGCAGCGCCCCTTGTTTATCACCGAGACGGCTGCGGGTAATGCCACGGTTGTAGTAGATCGTGGGACTATTGGGAGCAAGGGCGATCGCTCGGTCATAATCTACGATTGCACCCTTCGGATCGCCATCATCATCCCGAGCATTCCCTCGATTAGCCAAAATCGAAGCATCATCAGGTCTGAGTTCGAGGGCTTTGGTGTAATCTGCGATCGCACCCTTATAGTCCCTCAGATCGTTGCGGGCTAATCCTCGACTCACATAAGCATTGGTATAATCGGGCTTAAGTTGAATCGCTTGAGTGAAGTCATTAGCGGCCCGTTGACGATCGCCCATGCGGCCATAGGTAATGCCTCGATTGTAGTAGGCAATGGCGCTAGGTTTGATTTCGAGCGCTTTGTTGTAATCCTCGATCGCCCCTTTGGGATCCCCAGCATCATCGCGGGCATTACCTCGACTGACATAAGCTTCAGCAAAATTAGGATTGAGTTGAATCGCCCGATCGAAATCTGCGATCGCCCCTTTGAAATTACCTTTGCTATATTTTTCGAGTCCCCGCGTCACAAAATCTGAAGCCGTCTTGGAGGATTCGCTCGGGATGTCCTGCTCAACCACACCCGCTTGGCTCAGTCTAGGCGATAGGGTTTCCACTCCGGTGAGAGTCATGATTGCAATCACACCACTCAGAATCCATTTTGGGT
>JAAFJU010000201.1 GCA_013298165.1 Synechococcales cyanobacterium bin31.maxbin.ball.101
GTTGCAGGCACCGATCGTGCGCGTCGTTAATGGCAGTTGGATTGAGAGCAACGTTTTTAATAATGTCCAGGGGAGTAACATTTCCATTCTAGCGGGCGATCAACTCTTGATCTCAGGTCAAAATACTGCCATCACCACCCAAACTTCAGGCAGTGGTCGGGGTGGCGATGTCGCGCTTCAAGGCAAACAGGTGACGGTGAGTGAGGGGGCGATCATCAGTACAGACACGAGTGGTGCGGGTTCTGGGGGGAATCTATCGGTTCTGGGTCAGGATATTCAGATTACGGAGGGGGGACAGTTGCGATCGGTTTCCAGCGGAGATGGAAATTCTGGCAGTATTCAGGTGAAGGCGAGCGATCGGATCTTTATCCAAGGTCAAGATATCTTCGACCCACTGTCAAGATTTTTAATTGCTTCGATTAGTACGAATTCATCTTCGTTCCGTTATATTCCTGTTTCGCAACTCCCACCGAATTCTGACCCGAGGGGGGCACTACTGATCAACAGTCCGCTTTATTCCCCGAACCCTGTCATTATTCCCATTAGTCTCAACATTGCCTTGACTGAGAAATACACAGGCATCAAAGCGAATAGCTACGGCGATGGAAAAGCTGGAACAATTGATCTTCTGTCACCCTTGATTGATATTCGCTCTTTTAGCTTAATTTCCAATGTCACTACAGGTCGGGGCGACAGTGCCAAAATTTCGATTCAAGCCAAAACATTGAATATCAAAGACTCTACGATTTTTAGTAGTACTATTCTTGCTGAAAATGGTGGCATCATTGAAATGACTGCTGACCAGCTCAATGCGACATTTGCCAGTGTTTTAGCTTCCACCATAGAAGGAGACGGGGGTATTGTTACGCTCAATATTCGCGATCGGCTGACCTTGCGTGAAAACAGTACGATTACTGCCCGATCGGCTCAACTTGGAAGGGGTGGCATTATCACCGTTAATAATGACAATGGGTTTATTGTTGTCGCAGACAATGGCAATAGTGACTTTTTGGCGACTGCTAGCAAAGGACAAGGGGGAATTATTTTGATCCGGAGTGCAGGTGTATTTAATATTGTTGCCCGCCCCACCCAAACCTCTAAAAGTGATCTGCTAGCGTCTTCTGATACGGGGATTCAAGGCTCTATTACCTTAGATCTCACCGAACAGCAGATCAATTCTACATTGCCTAAACTCTCGGAGTTGATTCTCGATCGCAGTCGAGATATCGCACCAAGCTGTCCTAGTCTAGTTCGAGAGAATCGGCTCATTATTACTGGACAAGGGGGCCGAAAGCCAACGTCTTCAGAGATGTTGAATTTACTGTCGCTTGACCCCACGTCCCGCCCAGAGGTCATCTCGTCCTCCGATCGAGTCCTCACCGAAGCAACCCATTGGGAACGTCAAGCAGATGGCACAATAGCCTTACTCCCAAGTGCGATTGCGAGTCCTCCGATAATGCTTGCAAGCTGCGCCAAGCCCCAGAGTTCTGATTAATCACAGGCTGGACCCATGAAAAAAGCTTATTTTTATAGTCTATTTATTCTGACATTTATCCTGATTCTCACTTTGCAAGAAATGGGGCCGATTCCTGTTCTAGAAGGCTTCGCCAACGGACGATCGGCCTTGGCTCACTCTGTCCGCCCCTCTCCTGAAGCCGCGCCCAATCTCGATTCAGATACCCAAGCAAACGAGACTCAACTCCAACAATATCTATCAGACCAAATCGCCCAAGCCACTGCCTATCAACATCAAGGTCTATACCGCCGATCGCGCAAACAATTAGAAGCCCTCCAGCCCAGGCTTCAACAGGCACCCAATTCAGTCGTTAAAGTCAAAGGACTGTTACAGCTCGCGAATATTCTCAGCTTAACAGGTGGGGAAAACGTGGAGGCATTACTCGATCAGGCGCTGATTGTTGCTCATAGTGTCGATGCTCAAAATACGATCGGACTGATCTCTCTGGCTTATTTTCATCAAGGAAACTTCCATCTATTTCACAATCAACCCCTCAAGGCCAAAACCGACTATAACGAAGCGCTAGAGCATCAACCCAATGCCACCTTGAAACGGATGATTGAAGTGCGATTACTGGGATTACAGTTTTCCAGTTCCAACTCTCAATCCGCCATCAAACCTGCGATTCAATCTAACGTCAAATCTGACAGTAAATCGAACATAAACCGTGAACAGCTCAGAACCACTTGGTTCGGACTCCTCGAAAAAATTAAAACATCAAGTTTTACCTCCGAGACCCTCTATCTCCGTCTAGAACTTGCAGAACTGGCTCTCGATTATCCCGGACTCCTCTCATTGAAAGAGATTCAACCTCTCTTGGTGGAATCCTTGCAAGTTGCCAATACCCTTAACGATCGTCAAGCCGCTACCTCTCTGCTCGGATATCTCGGTCAATTGCATTTAGACTCCGGCAGACTGGATCTGGCCGATCGGAGTGCCCATCAAGCCTTACAAATTGCCCAGCGCAATCGTAATTCCAATCTGATTTATCGCAATTTTCATCTCCTCGGCCAAATCGAAGCTCGCCGAAACCATCCCGAACAAGCTAAACAGTATTACCAATCTGCGATCGATACGTTACAACAAATTCGATTTGATCTTGTTGCGACGAGTCCCTATCTGCAATTTGAATTTCGCGATGAAGTAGAACCTGTCTACCGCGAACTGGTGAATCTCCTGCTGACCTCTCAAAGCAATGAAACGATTCCTCAATCTCAACTTAAACAGGCGCAGACCGTCATGGATTCGCTGCGGGATGCGGAATTGGTCAACTATTTTCGAGAGGCTTGCTGGGATGTGTCTCCGCAGGCCATTGAAAAACTCGATCCGACAGCAGCCGTAATTTATCCCATTGTTCTGGCCGATCGGCTAGAAGTCCTCTGGAATTTCCCTGGAAAACCGCTTCAGCACTACACCGTCCCCGTTCCCCAGTCCCTAGTCGAAACCCGCGTTGCTCAAATGCGGCAAGCGTTGCGATCGACTTCTCTTCCCGCAGAACGCAAACCCTTACAAACAGAGTTATACAATTGGCTCATTCGTCCAGCCCTCGCGCAACTCCAAGCGAATCCTGAGATCAAAACATTGGTCTTTAATCCTGATACCGCCTTTCAATTATTGCCCATGAATGTGCTGTATGACGGTGAGCAATATTTGATTGAGCAATATGCGATCGCCACAACGCCGGGACTTAAGCTTCGCCCAGGCCAAGCGTTGAGTCGTATTCCTTGGAAGGGCGATCGGAGTTTTGTGGGGGGAATTAGTGAGGCTCAAGGAGAAAGTCTTGCGTTGCCCGGAGTGCTTGAGGAATTGGACACAATCGATCGTCAGATCCATAGCGCCCCTCACCGCAATAATAATCTCAGTCTGAATACCCTAAAAACTGCGCTTTCAAAAACCCCGATCGCCCTATTACATCTGGCTACTCATGGCCAGTTTAGTGCGACTCCAGGAGAGACCTTTTTACAATTGTGGGGCGATCGGCTGACGGTGAAAGATTTGGGGATGTGGTTTGAAGAGCGGACGATTAATGGGTTGCCGCCGCTGGAGTTGCTGATTTTGAGTGCTTGTCAGACGGCCCAAGGCGATCGGCGGGCGGCCTTGGGCATTGCGGGGATTGCGATTCAGTCGGGGGCGAGGAGTACGATCGCGTCACTGTGGACGGTGGACGATCGGTCCACAGCACAACTGATGCAGTACCTCTATCAAAATCTAGATCAAGATCTCCCCCGTGCTGAGGCCCTGAGAAAAGCCCAGATCATGCTGTTAAAAAATCCTGAATTTAGCCATCCTTACTATTGGTCTGCGTTTACATTATTGGGGGCTTGGGGATAGTTTATCTTCAATGGTTTTCTTTTGAGTGGCGCTGAGTTCTCCGAGGAGCGATCGTTCTTCCTTGGCAATTTCATTGTATTCAGCGACGGTTTTTTTATAGCGATCGATTTGTTCATTAAAGGCATCGACTTCGCTTTGATAGTCTTGAACTTGTTGGTTATAGGCAATCACTTGAGCATTAAAACTACTCTTCGCCGATTCAAATTGCTGAGCCAAACTATTAAAGTCACTCCCGGAGGATCCTTCTGCTTGCGCTTTTAGGTTCATGAGAGAGTCTTTCATTGCGTCTAAATTGGCCTGTCCAGTGGCGAGGGACTGTTCAGAGGCTTTGAGGGCTTGTTTGGCGGGTTTGAGTTTGCCTTCAAATTGATCGATTTCGGCTTTGAGGGTTTTGGCTTTGGTGTCGAGTTCGCGGAAGGCGGTTTGGGATTGCTTGGCGAGGGCGACGACTTGCGATCGATCGGTGAAGTAGCGACGATAGTGCTGTTCGAGGACTTCGTCTGCGAGTTCTGCGAGTTCTGTGCCTAAATGCGAATGGAGTTCGTTGCGATAGAGTTCTAGGTCTGCTTTTTTATATTGTTTCAATACATTGGCGAGGCGGGTGTCTTTGACGAGTTGGGCGGCTTTTTCGAGGCGGGGGGCGAGTTGATTGCGTTCGTTTTCGCTAAATCGAACGTAGGCAGCATGGAGCATTTCGTGGGCGGCGGTGGTTTCCATGATGCCTTGGAAGCGACGATCGGTAATGGCTTGAATGGAGATTTTGCCAGAGATGACGTAGCTGCCACGACTCAGGCTGCGAAAGCATCCCAGGGCGATGAGTTCTTCGGAGCCATGGTTGACTTTGCTACAGCTTTGGGCAAAGGTGGCTTTGGATTCGAGGGTGGGCTGTTGACGGTAGAAGAGTTTTTGAGCGTCTGGGGTCATGGCGCTGGCGCTGGCCAGTTGGACGATTTCGGGGGCGGGCGGGTTAAGCAAGAGGGGCAGTTCTTGCAGGGCGATCGGCGTCCCAAAGCCCAAGAGTCCTAGAAGAAAAAGCGTCACAGGCCACGATCGCCATCCCTTTGATTTTCTGTTCGCCATACCCAATGCTCCTCTGGACCTCTAGCTAACTGCTTTCTAGGATAGCTTTGAGATCGCTATAATTACAGCAATTGCGATCGAGGATCCCATACTTATGCCTCTCATCACCCAAGCGAAGAATCTTACCCGTCGAGAAGTTGAGAAAAAATTAAATCTTCGTCGATCGAAAGATCCTCAGTTTTTTCATGAGTGGCAGAATATTGAGTTAGTTCTCTCGGATTCTGATTGTCATTTCTTAGATGGGTTAAGTGAAGATCTCCAGGATATGGATAGTAGCTCAACTCACGAAGAAATCGTGAAAATGTTTGCTTTAGCACCTGTTCTTCATCTGGCAGGAATGTCAAAAGATCCATTTCTACCGAAAGCCGAGCACATTATTGAGATTGATCTGAGCTATGAAGATGAAGATGAAGAGCAAGTCATCATTCGTGGCAGGATTGATATTCTCATTACCCATGAAAACCTATGGGCGATCGTCATCGAAACCAAGCGATCGTCCTCTAATGTCTTAGCAGCTTTACCCCAAACGTTGACCTATATGATGGCGAGTAAAGCGACCTCTCGCAAAATCTATGGTTTGTGTACGAATGGAAGTGAGTTTGTATTTGTCAAATTAGTTAAGGGTGAAGTCAATCAGTATGCCCTCTCCAAACCTTTTCCTGTTTATGATCCGGAGTCAAACAAGCTTTACGACGTTGTCAGTATATTGAAACATTTAGGGGCGATCGTCCTACAAGGTGAGAATGAAGAATAAAGAATTGAGAATAGTTTCTTCATTCTTCATTCTTCATTCTTATTTTTGGTATTGACCAAACTGAAGCTGATACACGGTGTCTTCTTTTTCGGTTTCGATCGTCGAATCGGCTCTCGCATAGGACACGCACAGTAGCGCATAGCCTTGTTCTTGAACTTCGGGGCTAATGCCAATGTTATCGACTTGTTCCAGCTTTCCTGATTTCACAAAGGCAGCGCAGGTGGTACAGACACCAGAACTACAGGAAATCGGCAAATCAATGCCTGCATCATGGGCGGCTGACAAAACCGTTTTGTCATCGGGGACTTCTAAATTGTAAGTCTGTCCTTGGTGGAGAATTTCAATTTTATAAGTGGCCATCATTCACTCAACTTTTTTCAATTGCAGTAATTTACTAAGCAGGACTCTAAAAACTCAAAAAGACACGCGCAGGGCGTGCCTTTTGAAACCAATGAATAACTCAGTTATTCCAACGCACTCGCACCTGCAACCACTTCCAGAAGCTCCTGGGTAATGGCAGCTTGACGAGCTTTGTTGTAGGACAAGGTCAATGTTCCAATTAAGGTCTTTGCGTTGTCGCTCGCATTGTTCATTGCGGTCATCCGAGCCGCCAATTCACTCGCGGCTGACTCTTGCAGAGAACGCAGCAATTGGTTGTTCAGATACAAGGGCAACAATGCATCCAAGATTTGAACGGGGTCTTGTTCAAACAGCATTTCTTGAGGGAAGTTCTCGACGCTGGGCGCTACTTTGGTCCGATCGACCGCAAAGTCAGTCCCACGAATCGTCAACCGGAACATCTCATCATCTTGGACTTCTAATCCCTGAGGATCCAAAGGCAAAATGGTTTGAATCGCAGGTCTCGATGCAATCAAGGACACGAACTTCGTGAAGATCATTTCAACGCGATCGACCTTTTCCCCAAGGAAAGAAGCCAAAAGCTGATCGCCAATATTTGCCGCTTCGCTGGCCACAGGAATCTGTTCGAGTCCGGTGTAGCTAGCGTCAATGATGTAATCCCGACGCTGGAAATACTGGGATGCCTTTCGGCCCACGACCGTCAAGCGAACTTCAATGCCTTGATCCTGCAATTCTTTAGCGCGAATCTCGGCCTTCTTAATTACGTTGGCATTGTAGCCCCCGCACAGACCGCGATCGGCAGACATGACCAACAAACCCACCGACTTCACAGTGCGCTGTTGCAGCAGGGGTAAATTTGCATTTTCAAACTTAATTCGCGATTGCAATCCAAACAATACCTGAGCCAAACGATCGGCAAAGGGACGGGTTGCAGTCACTTGCTCTTGGGCACGACGCACTTTCGCCGCTGCCACAAGACGCATTGCTTCTGTAATTTTCTTGGTATTTTTGACCGACTGAATTC
>JAAFJU010000207.1 GCA_013298165.1 Synechococcales cyanobacterium bin31.maxbin.ball.101
TCTTCAACAATGGCAAAATGTTCGGATCATCCGACCTCACCAGCGCTGGATTCTGCTCCACCAAGTTCCACAAGTTCTCCTTCCCCACCGCCGTCAGATAGTTCCGAATCGCAACTTCCGACAACGACTGCAACTCGATCGCCCCATTTAACTCCCGCAACTGCTCACTCGCCAACCCATAATCCAACACCCGACAACAGACCACCGCATCCCGATCGGCACTCTGGGCCAAATACGCATTAATCGTCCCCATCGCCGCCGAAATCACCCTCGGATCGCGCAACTCATCCAACCCATCCAGCAACGGCAACAGCTCACCCGAAGCCGCAATTCCCCGACCTACCTCCAAATTCAAAGAAGTAGGTGGACGCTTCAACTCCAACGCCAAATACTCCACCAAATCCAACCCCTCCTCCCACCGCGACATCTCAAACACATGGGGAATCCGCTTCGACTCCCGATCCGCCTGCGCCTCCACCAAAAGCTCCCGCGCCAACTCCAACAACGTCGTCGTCTTCCCCGCCCCCGGATGCCCCAAAATCAACAACCGCTCACTCACATCCGATCGCCGAAACACCTCGATCATCTTCGTCTGCGGCGACAACTCCACATCCGCCCGCTTCCCAAATCCCAACAACCGCTTCGTCTGCGCGAAGAATCCCTTCGTCTGCACCACCGGAGCCACCGGATTCAAATTATCCATCGGCGTCGTTCGCCCCACCGCCTGCGACGCATCCCCCAACTCCAACGGAATCATCGCCGATCGTTCTAATGCCTTGCTCAAGCGATCGTTTACCTCCGCCATCTGACTCGCAATCAACCGCATCCGCCGCCCAGACTCTAGATTTGCGATCGGCTGTTCTTTCTGCCCCATCCACTCCGGCAGCTTCGTCACCATCCAAGTCAATCCCGCCGCGATCAATCCTAAAATTACGATCGTCCCCGCCATCAACCCAAACTTTTCTGGATCACTACGCCCATCTAAAAATCGATAAACGACCGGAAACTTATCGATTCCTGGAAGCTGATTCACCAGATAGCCATTGATATTCGCCACAACCAGGGCCACCAACACGCCAACGAATCCTAAAAAAATGACGATCGTTCTCTTCAGCATCGCAGCCCACAATCTTCAGAATATTCTTCCGTTATTGTATGGCAATCCTCTGTATTTCAGGATCGATCGTCCAAAACGGCAAAAACAAGACCGATCGCCCACAAAAAACCGATCGGTTTCATCCATAAACCGATCGGTCAATACGTTTAGAATTGGGGATCACGCATCACTGACTAATATTCAGAACATAATTTACCGACTGATTACGACCTTGCGTCCCAATCCAGACCTTATATTCTCCAGCCTTCCATTGGCCATCCAGACCCGGATTTTTACCTTGGAAATCATCATTACACCAAGTCCCACCGGGACCCTTAACCACGATCGTCGTATCCGAATTACTCTTCACCACCACCGTCAAATCCCGAAACCCAGCATTCAAGCGCAGCACCTGATCCGGCTGCCCCTTCCCAAAGCCGGAACAGCTCCCCGTATCCGTCTCACCCTTACCCGCCACATCTCGCAGCGACGTTCCACCGCCCGCCGTTCCCGAAATAGAGGTTTGACCAAATCCAGAATTTAAGACAATATCGGCTCTCGCTGGCGCAGCCAAAGCACCCAGGCCAATGCTAATCGCGAGAAGGGCAAGAGAAGAATGAAGAAAACGATCGGTCATCATGGGAGTAGGTCCAACGTGAAGATTAAAGGGTGAATGACCGATCGTAAGCGCAAAAAGTTCCCCGATGTCAAGATCCACCTTCAAGATTACGCCTCAAGATTCCAGTCCGGCCATTTCAGAAATCGTATAGAGAGGACGGCCTTTGACTTCTTCATAGATTCGACCGATGTATTCTCCAAGGATTCCAATGCTGACCAGTTGGATCGCGCCCAGAAAGAAAATCGCAATCAGAATCATCGTAAATCCCGTTAACGGTGAATTGGGAACAAAAATCCGCCAGTAAAGAATGAGGAATCCCATAATCAGAGAAATAAATGCAGCAAAGAGACCCAAATAGGTTGAAAGTCTCAAAGGCACTTGGGAAAAGGAAACAATCCCGTTCATAGCCAACTTGAGCGATTTACGGAAGGTGTACTTAACCTCTCCCGCAAATCTGGCATCGCGACTAAAGGGCACCGCCGTTTGATTGAACCCAATCCACGATCGCAACCCCCGCAGATATCTCGTTCGTTCTGGCATTTTGTTGAGAATATCGATCACCGATCGATCGAGTAAACAAAAGTCACCCGCATCCGTCGGAATGTCCACATCAGAAAGCTGACGCAGAATACGGTAAAACCAATAGGCCAGCGACCGCTTCAGCCAAGATTCTTGAACCCGTTTCGTCCGCTGAGCATAGACCACCTGAAACCCCGATCGCCATTGCTGAATCAGTTCCGGAATCAGTTCCGGCGGATCTTGTAAATCCGCATCGAGAATGACCACCATGTCACCCCGGACAAAGTTTAAGCCCGCTGTCACCGCAATCTGGTGGCCGAAGTTGCGGGCAAAGTTGATATAGCAAATCCGATCGTCCTGTTGATGGAACGATCGAAGCAGTCGCAACGATTGATCTTGACTGCCATCGTTGACCAAGACCAATTCACTGGGCGCGTCAAGATCATCCATGACGGCAGTGAGACGCCGAACCAGTTCAGGAAGCGTGTCTTGTTCATTGTAGAGCGGGACGATCAGGGAGTAGGTAGGACGCATTTTGGATTTTGGATTTTGGATTTTGGATTGGGGGTTTATAGGGTGGCGAGGACGGTGGCGAGGCGATCGACGAGGCGATCGATGTGGGGTTTTTCAATGATTAATGGGGGCGAGAGGGCGATGATGTCTCCGGTGGTGCGGATGAGTAAGTCTTGTTCAAAGCAGGTAACTAAGGCTTGGTAGGCCCGCGCACCGGGGGAGCCAGGAATGGATGCAAGTTCGATGCCTGCAATGAGACCGATCGTGCGAATGTCGATAATGCTGGAAATACCTTTCAACGATTGGATCGCGTCTTGCCAGTAAGGGGCGATCGCTGCGGCTTTTTCAAAGAGCTGCTCGTTTTGATAGATCTCTAATGTGGCGAGGGCAGCGGCACAGGCGATCGGATGGCCGGAATAGGTGTAGCCATGGAACAGTTCGATCGCCGTTTCGGGTCCCTGCATAAAGGTGTTGTAGATGGATTCTTTAGCAAAAACCGCACCCATGGGAACACATCCGTTAGTAATACCTTTGGCAACGCACATGAGATCGGGAACAACATTGAAATAATCCGCCGCAAACGCCGTTCCTAAACGGCCAAATCCAGTGATCACTTCATCAAAAATCAACAGAATGCCGTACCGATCGCAGATCGATCGCAGCTTCTCTAAATAGCCCTTCGGTGGAATAAGAACGCCCGTCGATCCCGCAACAGGTTCAACAATGACCGCCGCAATTGTGGAGGGATCGTGGAGAGTAACGATGCGTTCAAGGTCATCAGCAAGATGTGCGCCCCATTCAGGCTGGCCTTTGCTGTAGGCATTGTGCTCTAGATTGTGGGTGTGAGGTAAGTGATCAACACCCGAAAGCAGCGGCCCGAAGGCTTTGCGATTCGAGGCAATGCCGCCGACGGAGATGCCCCCAAAGCCCGTACCATGGTAGCCCCGCTCTCGACCTATCAACCGGGTCCGACTGGCATCTCCCTTGGCCCGGTGATAGGCGATCGCAATCTTCAGGGCGCTGTCTACGGCTTCAGAGCCGGAGTTGGTGAAGAAGATGGCGTTGAGGTCGGCGGGGGTGATGTGGGTGAGCCTCTGGGCCAGTTCAAAGGGACCTGGATGGCCCATTTGGAAGGTGGGGGCGTAGTCGAGGGTTTCGAGTTGCTGCTGGACGGCGGTGGCGATCGTCTTGCGACCATGGCCTGCATTCACACACCAGAGTCCTGCGGTTCCGTCTAGAATTTCTCGAGCGTTCTGATCTTGGTAATACATCCCTTGGGCTGAAGCGAGGATGCGGGGATTTGCTTTGAATTGGCGGTTGGCGGTGAAGGGCATCCAAAAAGCGTTCAGATCGGGAGTCATGGCTGATGCAAAATGAGTGAATCATGCCATTCTAAACAAAAAGGCACCCGGACAGGATTTATCCCTCGGGTGCCTTTGGCATTTTCTGTTTTTCGACCGTCATGCAGCAGATTTAAGCGCTGGTAGCTTTGCGGCGACCGCGAGTTGCAGGTGCTTTTGTGGCGCTTTTTGCAGCAGCCTTAGGCGCTTTGGGTGCTTTAGGTGCTTTTGCAACCTTAGCAGCCGTCTTAGTTGCTCGGGGAGCAGCCTTAGCGACAACTTCTTCCACAACGACCGCTTTGGGCTTGCGACCGCGAGTCTTTTTCACCTCGGGTTCGACCATCGCATCTGCGACGGCTGCGTTGGCCTTGGTCAACGTCTTTTCTGTGACCTTGCCACCCACGCGACGACGACGCTTGCCATTGTCGCTACGACGGACCGCAGAGAGGTAGTACTTCAGCGTAGAAGCACTGATTTCAACGCCTTGAGTCGTCAGCATTTTGGAGATTTCAGGATAACCATAGCCACGATCGAGCGCGAGGATAATTTGGTCCTGCAATGCGTTGATTGCTTCACGCAGTGACCAGATTTCTTTGGGCTTCTCTGGTAAATCAGTCAGCGTTGACGAAGCTTGTGAAATAGAAGCTTTCGACACGAGTGTGGAAGTCGGAGAACGACGTTTTGCTCCAGCCATTGGAATTGTCCCTTTTGTAGTTGTTAGATTGTAACTTTACTTATGTATACCCTGATATCTGAAAGTTGGCTAACTATTTTGAGATTTTTTCTAAACTTTTTTCGAGATTGACCCAAAACTTCATCCTAAGGTTCATCTCAAAGTTCTTTTTGTCGATCGAAATCTCACTCTCTCGATCGTTCCCCAGCTCCTTAAAATTTGCGACGGATGCTCCGATCGAGGCGACGATCGGGGTGACGATCGTTTCGTCTTGATCTGCGTCACTCATGCAGTGACTCTAGTGTTGTTAGAAAGGCCGTGAGGCTCAGGGCTGTAGACGTTTAGCGATCTGGAAGACGATCGGTGCCAGGAGCAATGCAGGCAAAAAGGAACTCACCCGAATCACCACTAGCTCTAAAAGATTACAGCCAATACCCAGCACCATCAGTCCACCCACTCCAGAGACAAGAGCAATGCAAGGATCAGTGCTGGGGTTTGGGAGGCTCTGGGAGAGACTGCTGGCGATGAGGGATAGGCTGCCTTGGTAGAGCAGAATCATCAGGCTAGAGAAAGCAACGCCGACGCCGTAGGTGCTGCTAAAGGCGATCGAGGCCAGACCATCCATCACCGCTTTGACGGTCAGAATCCCTGGATCGCCTTTGAGTCCATTGTTTAAACAGCCCAAGATCGCCATGGGTCCAATGCAAAAGAGCAAACTAGTGGCCACAAACCCTTCAGTAAATTTGCCACCCCCTCGGACGCGCTGCTTCAGCCAATCACCGAGCGTCGTTAAAGCAGATTCGATCTGTAAAGCTTCGCCGATGAGTCCACCGAACACTATGGATAATAGTCCGAGGATCGTGCCATCGATCGCACCTGCGGTTGCATTGCGCATCGCCCCAGCCATGGTAATGCCCAGAAAAATGGTGAACAGTCCCAAGCCCTGGGTCAAGACCTGCTGCATTCTCTGGGGCATTCGACCTCTCAGACCGAGACCGATCGTCGTACCCAGCAGAATCGTGAAGACATTAATCCAAGTACCGCTTGTTTTTTGCCAGAAGGAGAGCATAGGAAAAAAGCGACAGGCAATGTCGGGAACAGTTCGCTCTGATTATTTCATACTGATGTCAATCTACGTGCATCAATTTCCTGTGCAAATCTTGTGTAGAGGTGAGCCATACCCTTAAAGAACTGCACTGAGTAAAATTTTGCTGACGGCTTCATTGCCCGCAGCATTCAGGTGAATGTGATCTTGATAGAGCGCTTTAGCGTTGTCGATCGCTTTGAAGGGTTCTAAGAGATCAATATAGGGTAGGGCTTCTTTTTTTGTAAATTGCAGCAACCGATCGCGAGCCACCAGTTCATAGTCTCGGGGTTTGCCTTCGACTTCCCGAAGTAGGGGCGTCATGACCAATAGACAGTTTGCGTTGTTTTGCTTCGCGATCTGGTGCATGGCCTGTAGGGCATCGAGAACTTTGCCCACCCGATCGCCTTCTTCGTTATAGACCGCTTGGAGTTCAGGTAAAGGCGGGAGTTTGGACAGGCGGTAGCGGTTGATCAGTTCGCCGATCGCCCCGAGGGGTTTGCGATCGGGGTAGTTGCTTTGACGACCGACGACAAGGCTCGTGGGTGCAGTGGCGAAGAGATCGTCAGTGTTGATCACAATGATGACAAAATCCGCATCAAAGGTTCCATAGCATCGCAGATATTCCAATTCACTGCGGGGCGACCAGGAGTTGGCAGAGGCGTTGAGAACGGAAATTATAGGATTGGCGGTGGGATTAGCTGAAGCGCTAGTTTGGAGCTGTTGCTTAAAGCGCTCAGAAATGGTCTCGGATTGGCGGGTCCACCAGCCGCCATTGACCACAGAGTCACCAATGAAGAAGAATCGACGTTCACCTCGGACTTTCCGATCGCCCAAGTCATCACTTCGCATGGAATAACGATTGATCCGAATGTCATTGCCGTTGCGCTTGACGCTTTGATTGGGAACAATGATGTAGCCCATCCGATCGTCGGCTTTGTAGAGCAATGGGTCGCCGAGTCCGTAGCGCGATCGGAGAATCA
>JAAFJU010000141.1 GCA_013298165.1 Synechococcales cyanobacterium bin31.maxbin.ball.101
GTGGTGGTGCATCTGCAAGCTCAAGCGATGACCGGGCTTCACTTCAATCCGCTTGATTTTGTATCCCCGACCCTCTTCCAAAATGGTGAATGATCCCCAAGGGCGCAGTTCTGTTGCGGCGACTCCCTTGAAGGCAGAGGTGGAAAGGGCAAGGGTCGGTGCGGGTGAGATTTCCTGAATTTGAGCCACGATATTTCGTCTCCTAGAAAGTTGTACATAGGTCCGATGACTTCGGACGGGATTCGGTCTTGTTGCTATAAAAACGTAGGATTACGGCTTATGCCATTTGTAATTTATTAAATTTTTTCGATCGCCAGTTCATGTTTAACCTAACAGAGGAGTTTCCTAGGTGCCCAGAGGGTTTTTATTAGATTCATAGGAATTTCATTCAAGCCATTAGAGATGTAAAAACTCGGCTCGAATGCGCTTGAAGTCACTCTCGAAATATGCCGATCGCATTATGCACCCGCGCACTGCTCCGAGACGGTCGATCCAGGATATAGCCGCCAAAGCCCCCGAGATGAAGCGTTGTAGAGCTACCGCCATCCAGATTCAGCGCATCGATCGCCCCGAGCTGCTGCATGATTTGGGTCATTTCTGTGAGAGTCGGCCCGCCGCGACCCAAGGTGGGCTGGACGGAGACGATCAGCAGATTACCGTTGCTCAAGCGTCCGATCGCACTACGAGCGGCCCGTTCTTTGATAAAAGCCGCACTGAATTTCTCCGCTGCGGCATCCAGAACGACTTGACGGTCTTTGATCAACAAAGGTCCACCGCCAATGGCGTAGAAAGCCGAGGCAATTTTGGGATTGCTGGGGGCGGCATTGAGGACGACAGATGTTCCGATCGTGACGCTGGCAGCGGCGGTGCGATTGGAGCGGAAGGTGAGGAGATAGCCGTTGCTGGGAATCGGGACCACGGTGCCCACGGTGGGAATCGTGGTTTGGGTACTGATCCGATCGCCTACGACCTCCATGACCACTTCGCCATCGGATAGGGTCTGGTAACTGGATCCCCATGCGGGCGTATAGCGGGCAATTCCTGCTTGGACGAAGGCGCTGTTGAGATAGGTCAGGGGGAAGCTTTGATTGCCGATCGTCGCTGTCTCTTGCAGGCTGTAGCGATCGAACTCCAGGGTGCCGCTAGCGTTCCAAGCCACGACGCCTCGGTTCAAAATTGGACCCGATCGGACTTGGCCGTCGATTTGAACCAAGCCCAGGGGAAGTTGATTGTTTCGGTTGAAAAATCCTCCGTTGATGGCGACGATCGATTGGCCTTGTTGCGCGGTTTGGATTAACGGAACGATGCCTGCGACGGTCTGGGGGCTGTTGCTCCCTCCAGGCATGATCGGGCGCAACTTCAGTCCTGGGGTACGCGGTTCGACCTCAAAGCTAATAACGGTGACGCTTTGCGTGGATTGAGATGGATTAGAATCGTTGCCGATCGTCAACATTTGTTGCCGCCATCTAATTCCAGGCTGCCAGAGAATATCATGGTTGTAGCCTGAGACCGCTGCTGCATCCCCAATGTCAATCACGATGCGGGGTGGATTATTGAGTTGGGTGACGGTGGGTCGGGTGCTGAGGGGAATGCCGAGTTTCAGGAGGGTCTGGGGACCTGGGGTGAGGGAGAGGGAAGCAAGTTTTTTGCTGGGGATGGGTTTGAAGGCGGCGATCGTTTCGGCCTTGACTTGCGCATCTAGGCGGAGAATCCACTCCTGGCTTTGGGCATCGATTTGATAGGAGGTGGGGCGATCGAGTTCGAGGACGATCCGATCGTTGGGAATCGCTGGGTTGTCGGGTTTATCTGCTTGGCGAAGGGCGGTTAGATTGGCCAGGGGGGGCGTGAGCGTGAGTTGGGTGCCCTGGGCTTGGACTTGCCAGCCGAGACTGCTGAGCCAATCGGTGACATCCAGAAAGCGATCGTTCGGATAGGTCGCACTTCTGGGCAAAACATTCAGGACGGCTGAAGAGGTGGTCTCGCTGCGAAACCAGCCGATCGGTTGACGAGTGGGGTCATTGGTACTGAGAAACTCAATGTTGAACAGTTTTTTGAGAACGCCATCCGGGAGAGCAAGTCGCTGGCCTCGATCGGTGGTCAACTGAACCCAAGGCAGTTTATGGGTTTGGCCATTGATCACAATTTGCAGGGTATCCGTGGCTGCGGGCTGCTGCAAGACTCGGACAGGTAAGCCTGAGGCTTTAGGAACTGTGGCCTTGGCTGGATTCGGCAGCGTTTTTTTAGGGGTAGGTTTAGATGCGGGCTTCTTAGACGAGGTTGTAGATCGGGGATTAGCAGGATTGGCAGCACTGGCAGAGGGGACTGAATTTCCGGTGAATCCCCACAGGCCCATGATCAGCCCCACTGACAGCAATGCATAGAATCGATTTATATGCTGCCATCTATGATACCGATAGAGCCTAGATTTGGGCCGATCGGATCGCAAGACTGTCGATCGTTCAAAAAAACCTGAAAATGCCTGAAAAAGGAAGAATGGCAGGGAAATTGAGATTTTTTTGGGCGAAGGAACGAGCATGTTTTTGGGCCTAGCTGGGGTTAGGGATTGTCAGAAGCTAAGAATTTTTATAAGATTTTCTACTCTACGGGTGTTTTCGATGGAACGCACCACACTGGAGAATATCTCAGGGTTTTGCGATTTATGCAGTTCTTACCAAGGGTCTCTTATGCTCAATGGCTTCTATTTAAACCTGACACTTAGAAGTTGGGCGTAATTTCATTTTACTTCTCTAAGATTTTAGTTTCTCATTGGCCCTCAATCTACCCGAAAAATCCCCAGTTTTTCGCAGCGATCGTGTCTTCTGGCGCTTTTTAAGTGCTTTTGCCTGTCATCGGTACTCTTTTGCCCTGTAGAGCACTGATCGCAAGCTTGGGATGCGGTATTGTTAATGCTCTCTACTTTCTACATCCATGACCATGATCTGTAGATCCGTGCCGTCAAGCTAGCGGCCTGATTTTTGCTCGATTTTGAACACCATGGATTCCCTGGGTCATCAGCACCTGAATTTTTAGTCCAACTTTCATCAGATTTAATGAACGCAATGAACCACGTCATGGGTAATCAGTCCGTCAACAATTCACAGCCCCTTTCCAAGCCCTTGGCTTCTGAACGCTTCGCCACTCCAAAACCCGTTGCCACTGGCTTCGCCGCCCAAAGCAATGGTTTTCTGGGGCAGCCTTGGCTGGTAGAAGAACGAGATGCCTGTGGCGTTGGATTCATTGCAGATCAGCAGAGCCGTGCGAGCCATGATTTGGTCGAGAAGACGCTGGTGGCCTTGGGCTGTATGGAGCATCGCGGCGGCTGTAGTGCCGATCAGGACTCTGGCGATGGCGCGGGGGTGATGTTGGGATTGCCTTGGGATCTGTTAAATCAATGGGCCTCAACAACAGGATTGGCGACCTTAGAGTCTGCCCATACTGGGGTTGCAATGGTCTTTTTACCACAGGATGAGACGATCGCCCTTGCTGCAAAGAAACAGGTTGAAGAAATCTTTACGTCAGAAGGATTTAGTTGGTTAGGGTGGCGCAGCGTTCCTACTAACCCAGAAGTCCTGGGCACTCAAGCCACTGAGAACCTTCCAGGCATTTTGCAGGCGATCGTCTCTGCGTCGGAGTCCGGCGATGCGCTGGAACAGAAACTTTATATTGCTCGCAAGAAAATTGAAAAAGCGATCGAGTCTCCCGAGTTTTACGTCTGCTCCTGTTCGAGTCGGACGATCGTGTATAAGGGCATGGTCCGATCGTCGGTTTTGGGTGAGTTTTATCTGGACTTGAAAAACGAGGCTTACACCAGCAGTTTCTCGGTCTATCACCGCCGATTCAGCACGAACACCCTACCCAAATGGCCCTTGGCGCAGCCCATGCGTTTGCTCGGCCACAACGGCGAAATCAATACGCTTCTCGGAAATCTCAATTGGGTGAAGGCGAAGCAATCGAGTTTTGCTCATCCCAATTTTGGGGAGCAGATCGAAGCATTGAAACCGATCGTCAACCCGGACAAGAGCGACTCGGCCAATTTGGATAACATCTTTGAACTCTTGGTGCGCGCGGGACGCAGTCCGATGGAGTCGTTGATGATTTTGGTGCCCGAAGCCTATAAAAATCAGCCTTCGCTGCTCGAACATCCTGAAATCACTGATTTCTACGAATATTACAGCGGTCTTCAAGAGCCTTGGGATGGTCCGGCGTTGCTGGCCTTTACCGATGGGAAGAAAGTCGGCGCGGCGCTCGATCGTAATGGTCTCCGTCCGGCACGCTATGCCATTACTCGGGATGGTTACATTGTGGTTGGCTCCGAAGCGGGCGTGGTGGCGTTAGACGAGTCGAACATTATTGAAAAAGGTCGTCTCGGTCCCGGGCAAATGATTGCGTTTGACCTAGAGACTAAAACCATTCTGAAAAACTGGGATCTCAAAAAGACGATCGCCCGTCAGCATCCCTACGGCGAATGGCTCCGTCAAAACCGTCAAACACTGCAGCCTCAAGCCTTTGGCGACAAAGAAGTCTGTGATGATGCTTCTCTCTTGCGCCTACAAACGGCCTTTGGCTACAGCGCTGAAGATGTGGAGATGATCATCAATGAGATGGGTGCCCAAGGTAAGGAACCGACCTTCTGTATGGGGGATGATGCACCTTTGGCGGTCTTATCTGCCAAACCGCATTTGATATACGACTATTTCAAACAGCGGTTTGCTCAGGTGACGAACCCGGCGATCGATCCCCTGCGGGAAAAACTGGTCATGTCCCTCACGATGAATCTCGGGGCCAAGGGCAATCTTTTAGAACCCAATGCGTCCTTAGCTCGGACGTTGATGTTAGAGTCGCCTTGTCTCATCGAAGCGGAACTTGAATCGATCAAAGCAGGTGCGATTCCCGCTGCGACGCTTTCTACTCTATACAACTTGACGCAAGGTCCGGATGGATTGTCTGCCGCTGTCACTGCGCTCTGTGAGAAGGCTGCACAATTGGTTCGCAGTGGGAAAGAACTGTTGATCCTGAGCGATCGTTGTGATCATCAAGGCAACAGTCAACAGATCGATGCTGAAACCAGCTATATTCCGCCGTTAGTCGCTGTCGGTGCCGTTCACCAGTTCTTGATTCGTCAGGGCTTGCGGATGAAGACGTCGATTATTGCTGATACCGCTCAAGCTTGGAGTACCCATCACTTTGCATGTCTGGTGGGTTATGGTGCGAGTGCCGTTTGTCCGTATCTGGCACTGGAAGCGGTTCGCCATTGGTGGGCTGCGCCCCGCACTCAGAAATTGATGGAAACTGGGAAGCTGAATAAAATTAGTTTGATCGGCGCACAGGAAAATCTGCGCAAATCCATTCAAGATGGTCTCTTGAAAATCCTATCCAAAATGGGGATTTCATTGCTGTCGAGTTACCATGGCGCACAGATTTTTGAGGCGATCGGTATCGGTGGCGACTTACTCAACACCGCATTCCCAGGAACCGCATCGCGATTAGGTGGGTTGACACTCAATGACTTGGCAAACGAAACGCTATCCTTCCACACCCGAGCCTTCCCTGAAATCACCATTAAAAAGCTGGAAAACTACGGCTTCGTGCAGTACCGTCCCGGCGGCGAGTACCACATGAACAGCCCCGAAATGTCCAAGGCGTTGCACAAGGCGGTGGCCGATAAAAACTACGATCACTACGCGCTCTATCAAAAGTATCTTTCGGAACGGCCTTTGACAGCGCTGCGAGATTTGCTGGACATTGAAAGCGATCGTCCTTCCATTCCCCTCGAACAAGTCGAATCCGCAACGGAGATCTGCAAACGCTTTGCCACAGGTGGAATGTCCCTGGGTGCATTGTCCCGTGAGGCCCATGAGATCTTAGCGATCGCCATGAACCGCATCGGCGCAAAATCAAACTCCGGTGAGGGCGGTGAAGAAGACATTCGCTATCGTCCGGTGCATGATGTCGTTGATGGCGTATCGGCAACGTTCCCGCACTTAAAAGGATTACGCAATGGCGACACCGCCAGTTCTGCAATCAAACAGGTCGCTTCGGGTCGCTTTGGGGTGACACCGGAATACCTCATGAGCGCCCAGCAAATTGAAATCAAACTCGCCCAAGGTGCAAAACCCGGTGAAGGTGGACAATTGCCAGGACCCAAGGTCAGCGAATACATTGCCAAACTGCGCGGCTCCAAACCGGGCGTAACCTTGATTTCGCCTCCGCCGCACCATGACATCTATTCCATTGAAGATCTAGCCCAATTGATCTACGACCTGCACCAAATCAATCCGATCGCCAAAGTCTCCGTCAAGCTGGTGGCGGAAGTCGGCATTGGAACGATCGCAGCCGGAGTCGCAAAGGCCAATGCCGATGTGATTCAAGTCTCGGGCCATGACGGCGGTACAGGCGCATCGCCATTGTCCTCGATCAAACATGCCGGAAGTCCTTGGGAACTGGGTCTGACGGAAGTTCATAGCACCTTGATGAATAATCAACTTCGCAATCGCGTCTTACTCCGCGTTGATGGCGGTATCAAGACGGGCTGGGATGTGATGATGGGCGCATTGATGGGGGCAGAAGAGTTTGGGTTTGGGTCGATCGCGATGATTGCAGAGGGCTGCATTATGGCGCGCGTCTGCCATACCAATAGCTGTCCTGTGGGCGTCGCGACTCAGCGTGAGGAATTGCGCAAACGGTTTACGGGCATTCCGGAACATGTGGTTAATTTCTTCTTGTTCATGGCGGAAGAAGTCCGATCGCTCTTGGCTAAATTGGGCTATACCAAACTCGAAGACATCATTGGTCGGGCTGATTTACTCAAGGTTCGTGAAAATGCAGCCTTGACTAAAACGCAGTCTCTCAATCTAGATTGCCTCACCAAACTGCCTGACACCCGCACCGATCGTTCTTGGCTGATCCATGAAGCAGTCCACAGCAATGGTCCCGTTCTCGACGACGAATTACTCGCCGACGATGCATTGCAGTCTGCCATTCAAAACCAAACCGACTTCACAACAACTGTGAAGATCATTAACACCGATCGATCGGTCGCAACTCGGGTTTCAGGGACGATCGCAAAACGCTATGGCAACACAGGTTTCAACGGCAAAATCAATCTCAATTTTGTTGGTTCTGCGGGCCAAAGTTTTGGGGCATTCAATCTGCCTTGTATGACGTTGACGATCGAAGGGGAATCCAATGACTACGTCGGCAAAGGCATGAACGGTGGTGAAATCATCATTCGTCCTAGTGCAAATGCGGGCTTCGTCGCAGCGGACAGTGTCATCATCGGCAATACCTGTCTCTACGGTGCAACGGGCGGACATCTCTTCGCCAATGGTCGTGCGGGAGAGCGCTTTGCGGTGCGGAACTCGACGGCTAATGCGGTGGTGGAAGGCACAGGCGATCACTGTTGCGAATACATGACGGGCGGTGTCGTCGTCGTTCTCGGTTCTGTCGGACGGAACGTGGGTGCAGGGATGACGGGTGGATTGGGCTACTTCTTCGATGAAGGCGGCAGTTTCCAATCCAAAGTGAATCCCGAAATCGTGTCGGTTCAGCGCGTAATCACCTCAGCAGGTGAAATGCAACTGAAGTCGCTGATCGAAATGCACGCTGCAAAAACTGGAAGCGTAAAAGCGAAAGCCATCCTTGCTGATTGGTCCAACGCTTTACCGAAGTTCTGGCAAGTGGTCCCGCCATCGGAAAAGAACACGGCATTTGTGAAACCGGAGGCAGCGGCGATCGCGGTCTAGAAGTTTCTTACTTGAGTCTATGGGAGGATGTTGCTCGATCGGGCAATCTCCTCCCATTGTTTTGTGTTCTGTCTAGAATATCGCCTCAAGGTTGAAAGCGCACATGTTGAAGCGATCGGACTTTCGCGATGGTTTCAAAGTCTCGATCATTATGGATTAAAAGAAAATTATTTTCCAATGCAGCTTGGGCAATACAGCAATCAATCGGACTGCGAACGGTCATTCCTTGACGGCGTAAATCGTAATAGATCCGGGCAGCAGATTCCCAGGACTGATTTGTGGGTTCAATGTAATCTTGAGTTTCAAGATATGTTGAGAGAAGATTCCACTCTTTTTCGTTGAGACTTCCCTGAAGGAGTTCAAGCTGAGTGAATCGAGTTAGGAAGACCTGACGATCGTTAATCAGGGCTTCAAGTTGCTGACGAACTTGACCACTTCGATCGCGAAATACAGTAATCCAGACGGATGTATCAATCAGCAACATGACGAGTCTCACGTAAGGCTTTGTGGTCAAAGTCCGGCGCAAACTCGATTTGACCTGCGAGATCGAAAAGGTTTTTCTTGCGACGTGAACGGACTAATTCTTGCAGTGCCAGATGGATGACATCATCTTGCGTTGAAAGGCTCGTCAGTTGAAAGGCTTCACTGAGCAGTGAGTCATCCAGATTTAGGGTGATTTGCATAGGATCGCTCCGATCGTTCTTCCCTCAGTATAGCAAGAAGGCAATGGGAGGAAATTTTTCGATCGGCTGATGTCCTCCCATTGTTTGGTATGGATGAAGAAGGTGAGAATTAAGAAATGGACGATCGCCCCATTCTCAATTCTCACCTCTCCATTCTCAATTCCCCTAAGGGTTAGTTTCGCCCTTCTGGACAGTTGAAGGTGCGCTTGGCAGTTGGGGTGACAGCGGAATGGATGGACGAATCAGATGAAGTCCGATCGTTCCTCCCAAAACGGTCGCGATCATCCAGTGCCACGGTTTTAGCCCATTGAGTAATCGGTTCCAGGCATCCGGATAAAGCTTCACCGTCAGTTCCCCAACGCCGGGGACTTTTGCTTGAAGCTCAAAGTCGTTGGACGGCTTTTCGGACATATGTGAATTCTCCTGAATTCATTACAAGAATCCTGAGGAGCGATCGATTGGGCCATACGTAACAGATTCTGATGAAATCAGATCTCAGACGCTAGATTAAAGGCTGAAACACAAAACTCTATTCAGTTAGTGTGAGCGGAACAATCTAGCCCATGAGAAAATGGAAGTCATCAATCAATTACGTCAGACGTAATCAACGACTCTCACAGGGTTAATATGAACCGATCACACTCAAAAAGATCTAGGAGCCTCTCTCGACTTAATGATTCTAAGAGTGAGAACGAAAAAGCAAACGTCAAGGGATTAAGGTGACAGAACCGAAGAGAGACAATGCCCTTAGGACGGACAATGCGGATCCACACCCAAACAATGATAAAGTTTTCAACGTTTTTATTCTAGTGCATGTGCAGAAGAATCGTCTAGATGTAACCTGCTGAATAACACATATAATAAATGTGATTTCCTCACAAAAGCTTCTATGGTGGTGCATTAGCCTTAGTGAAATGGTCAGTCACTTACCTCATAATGGTGAGTGATGGAATTAGGGCGATCGATCAACCAGGGGAGAAGAAATGTACGTTTTTGCCAAATGGTTATTGGTGGCGATTCAAGAATGGGGCGAGGCTGAACCGTCTTTCCAGGTTTTACGATCGTACAGCGATCGGCTAGATTTAGAGGCGTTTGATGCGGTGATGGCCAAGGTTCCGGATGTGGAGCCGATGGAAGGTGATGAGTTGTAAGGGGTTGGCAGTAGTGCTATTGCCCATGTCTTTCGGTGGCAAGTTTAGGAGGCGTATGAATAACTGGACTCCCGAAGAACTGTTGTTTCGTTGCGATCGACTCTCTGTTCGCCTAGAACGATTAGCGACAAATTTTTTGCACATTTCAATGCTCAGCCAGACGGTTGAAAGTGGTGCCCAAGCCCTTTCGATCGTCCGCGAAAGTAAATCATTTTTAGAACTGACTGCCGTTGATCTTGATTTCGATAACGCCTTTGAACTCGCCCAAATCCAGCGTCAGTTATCCCATTGGCATCGGCGCTGGGAAGACACTTGGCAAAACGAATCCGATCGGGCTTCAATCGCAATTCACACGAAAGCTTGGGCGGAGCAAGTGCGGACGATCGCAGGTATTTTAGTTTAGGGAGGGACGATCGTGAAGATGCCGGATGTCGAGAAGATTGAGAGACATGAATTGTAGAGGTTTGACAAGATACGATGAATGGCAAATTAAAGATCCATATTCATACATCATTTACCATCTGAGAGACAAGAAATTTTTAGGATTAGCAATTCGTTTTTCATAATGGTGGTAAAACCCTAATAAAGTATCCTAATCTATCATCGACTCCCGTACACATTCGATGCCATTTTTTATTTGATGTAATATTACACATAACAAGATACTGACGAGCTACTTGTCTCTCTGTTATTTCAATCACAACTTTACGACCATTTGGCATAGGTTCACCGACGTGTTGTGCTGAAGACCAGTTAATCTGATACTCATCATCAGAAAAACTTGGATCAACTTCTACTTCCAGTGTTAGCTTATCCCCTGGTCTTAGATAATATTTTGGATCTCCTGATAAATCTTTTAAAACGCCACCATCATGCCCGAGTGTCAACTGCTCACGGTGATATATGTTACCGAAAGAATCAATAACTTTAATAATTAGAGGTACATTATATTCTTCTTCCATTTTTTTATCTCTGTAATAGCTCTTAATTGATTCAATTATATCCCCTGTATAGCAGACTACTTGTTCAGCCTGCCTGAGACTAATGGGATTAGCGTGAGCCAAACGATTTCTTGGATCAGCTAATCGTTTCATAAAAGTTCTAGCTACCTCTCTTCCATCAGGATATGCTTCTGCTAGAGGCTCTTTAAAATGACGGCTGAAGAGATTAGGATTGCAAATTATATCAATCGCATCATCAAGCAAGATTGCATCAACTTTTCTTGAATACCTACCTGGCTCTTTAGCAAATCGGTCATCGATCGAGTCAACAATTTTCGTAATTGCTCAACTGGGGGTAGTTGACAGCAGGATAAAAATTGGTAAATTGGAGAAATGAAAGACCTTCCCGACCTACAAGCACTCACCCCTGAGGCCAAGGATGCCTTGATTGCATTGCTGTG
>JAAFJU010000014.1 GCA_013298165.1 Synechococcales cyanobacterium bin31.maxbin.ball.101
TGGAATGTGAAGCTGGTTGTTCATGACGATTGCCGAATTCATCGTCCTTGATCATGACACAACCACTCAACCGTTGTCGTCTCACACTAGATGTAGAGAGGGACCACGGCAATTCTGGGAGAACCATTTTTTTTCGCCCCAACCTTGTCGAAGCGTTTCGGAAGGAATGGGAAGAGGGTTATCTTCTAGATGTAAGATACTCAGATTAACCAAATTTGCGATCGATTCTGGAATATGGCTAATCTGATTGTGATCAATGTCAAGTCTTGTCAGATTAACCAAATTCGCGATCGATTCTGGAATATGACTAATCTGATTGTGATCAATGTCAAGCCTTGTCAGATTAACCAAATTCGCGATCGATTCTGGAATGACGTTAATCTGGTTATGACTAAGGTCGAGATCTTGAAGATTTGTCAACTGAGCAATCGAATCGGGAATACAACTAATTTGATTAATCAGCAGCATTAAACTTTGCAGATTTGTCAACTGAGCAATCGAATCGGGAATACAACTGATTTGATTTTTCCAGAGCCGTAGATCTTTTAGGTTTATCAATTGTGAAATTGAGTCTGGAATAACTCTGATTTGATTGTCAGCAAGGAACAACGACCTTAAAGCTGACAATTGTGTTATTGCTTCTGGGATAACTTCGACTTGATTCCCATTGAGAAATAGAAATGTTAATCTTGTCAATTTCCTAATTGAATCTGGAATTATGTTTATTCGATTATTAGCAAGCATTAACAACTCCAGTCTTACTAAGTTTGTTATTGAATCTGGAATTTCACTGATTTGATTGTTCTGAAGACAAAGCGTTGTTAAATTAACTAATTCTATTGTCGAATCTGGAATTTTACTGATCTGATTGTGCTTAAGATCAAGCCTTTTCAGATTGATTAACTTTGTAATTGATCCAGGAATTACACTAATCTGATTTCGATCAAGATATAGCCACTTCAGATTAACTAACTGCACAATCGCATCTGGTATTTCAGAAATTTGATTGTTAGTAAGATCCAGTTCCTGAAGCTGTTGAAGTTGCCAGAGTTCGGACGGTAGTACCGTCAACTGGTTTCCAATACTTTCCTTGGTCTCCTTATCCCACTTCCCCAAAAACAACCGCTTCAACTGCACTAACTTCCCAATCTCCGGCGGCAATTCCGTCAGTTCCATTCCTGACAAATCCAGTTCTTCCCAGCCCTCTTCGTAGGCTTGGTGGATGAGGGAGAGAGCAGTTTGCATAAGGACGGAGGAGAGAGGACGGAGGACGGAGGAGAAGACGGAAGAGCGAAGATGGAAGATGTATTTCTATTTTGGCAGAGAGTTGAGAAAAGGGGAAGAGGGAAAAATGCAGAGGGAAGAAGGTTAGAATGGGAGGGACTACTACGATCGATCTTCAACCCAGCACAACCTCTATGAACTACCGCGACATCATCACGATCGAACCTGGCAAACGAGGTGGGAAACCTTGTATTCGTCGGATGCGGATCACCGTCTATGATGTACTCGGCTGGCTGGCTTCCGGAATGAGCCACGCCGATATATTAGATGACTTTCCAGAGCTGACAGAAACCGACATTCTCGCTTGTCTCGCCTTTGTTGCCGATCGCGATCGATGCCTCACGTCAATGGCAGGTGCTCGGTGAAACTCTTGTTCGATCAAAACCTCAGTCGTAAATTGGTTAATCGATTAGTCGATCTCTTTCCTGGATCAAGTCACGTTCAATTTCACGACATGCCCGAAGCCGATGATTCAGAAATTTGGGAATTTGCCAAAGCGAACGACTTTTGCATTGTGACCCAAGATGCTGACTTTGCCGATCGGAGCCGTTTGTATGGATCGCCGCCCAAAGTGGTTTGGCTACGCTGCGGAAATACATCCACGCCAGCGATCGAGAAACTTCTTCGAGAAAGTGAATCTGCTATTCATGAATTGATTGCAAGTATTGTTTTAGATTGCTTAGAAGTTTATTAATTGTGTGACTCATTAAGTCGATCGTTCTCCGGCTGCAATTCTGCCGTACTAATCCACTCTTGCGTCAGCAGATTCATACAGTACCCGCCCTTGTTCCACGATCGCTTGAATAACTGGATCTCCGATCGCTAACCGATCGCTAACCTGTGATGATGTTCTCGTGAGTAAATCTAATGAAAAATCGTACAACGGTAATTGTTGTCGAATTTCAACCGCTTTATAAGCCCAATGTCCTGTAAATGGCAAAACCACCATCACATCCAAATCCGAGTCCTCAGTGGGTTCACCATAGGCATAAGAACCAAACAGAATAATCTTTTCAGGATTTGCGACCTCAACAATTTTTTGAGTGAGATGACTAATTTGGTCTGTGTCGATCATGACTTTAGACTCCTCGATCGTTTTGCCAATTCTATCCTGTTATAAGCTTTGAAAATCTTCGCCATCTAATGATTCAAACACCAATAAATCACTACCAGGTAAATAGTCATCGATCGCACTCAAGGCAGCCATTTTAAGTTTACTGGGCTGAGAACGTTCATTCTTACCATTCTGAGTGAGTAAAATCTGTTGAAGCAGTTCAGAGGCAACAATTGCGATGTCTTGTCCTTGATGATATGCACGATTTTGAAGAATTATCTCAACTTCAGGCGGCAATGTCAGAACGATCGTCATCATGAAGACCTTGGTAAATCAAATACTATTTTAGCGTACTTCCCCCAAAAATCAACCGTTTCAACTGCACTAACTTCCCAATCTCCGGCGGCAATTCCGTCAGTTCCATTCCTGAGTAATCCAGTTCTTCCCGTCGATCGACCCACCAATATCATCGTCAGACCCACAGAACAGATTCAGTGGAAAGAAAGAAGTCCTCTTAGTTCAACGCGAATCGGTAGACTCGATCGCCCCACCCAAGCGTTAAACTAAAGGAACCCATTAGTCTCACTCAACCATTTCTAGGAGAACCGTTCATGGCTACAATGCGGCGAACCCAGCCCGGATTCTTGGGTGCCCATCGCCGAAATCTGTGGCTTTAATCCAGAAGGCGGCAATCGAGATCACAGCCGGGAAGTGTTTGCCGATCGATCGGAACTTGCCCAAGCGTTGCGACTGTCTTGGTCACGGAAGATGACAGAGGGATTTTTCATGCGGGCGGAAAGCTTTTACAACTTCGCCACCTATCTCGATAGTGCATCAAACTTGAGAGCCTACGGTGGTAAATCGCTGCATCATCAATCCCATGGTGAATCCTTTCTCGCACTATTTGAGCATCGATTTGAACAAGGTATCTATATTCTCGATGAACCCGAAGCCGCCCTGTCTCCGCAACGACAATTGTCATTTTTAAAAATCATTCACGATCTCGCTGCCCCCGGACATGCACAGTTTTTAATTGCGACCCATTCGCCCATTCTCTTAGCCTATCCCGGAGCGGTGATTTATGGATTTGATGACGATGGGATTTCTGAAATTGGCTATCAAGACACCGACCATTACCGCTTGACCCGTGACTTTCTCAACTCACCCGATCGCTATTTCAAACACCTATTTGAGGATGAGGTTTGAACCCGATCGAATTTGCATCCCGATCGCATCGATCGTCGGATCAAATTCAACCAACCAGGATGAGCGAGAAGGACGCCATATTACAAGTTCTCAACAACTATCCCAATCGCGTTGCAAAGTTCTTTTCACGACTCGGTGATAACGATCGCGCTTTCAAAATCGCCGCACCCAACAACGCATAGGAGAACAGACCGATCGTCGCTAACGCAAACGGTCCCACCAACGGTAAACCACCCACAGAATTCCACATGGTATGCAATATGGAAGCAGTCAGCCAACCGACCAAAATCGTCAATGCTGCACCACGGGGTTTCAACACCGCCAGACCGATCGCATAGCCAAAGTAGCCACTATAGGCCATATGTCCCGCCACCGAACCCAACAACCGCGCAATCAAAATCTGTAATCCCTGCGCTTGACTGGCATCTGCCCCATAGGTCGAGGCACTTAAGATGATTCCCGGAACATATTGCCCCACGGTCTCCAGTAGCGTAAATCCCATGGCCGAAGCCGTCCCAAGCAAAATGCCATCCAATGGTTCCCGAATGCCGTAGCGATCGCGCCATCGATCCGATCGCCCCAAGCCAACAAAAGCCAAAACAAAGAGCGGCAGCGCCTTCAGCAACTCCTCCATCAACCCCGCCCCAAAAAACATATTAATCAAGCTCATCGAAGCCGTAGACGACACCTGACCCGGTAAAATTTGTCGAAACACCGTCGTGAATAGCACAAATACCGGACTCTGAATCAAACCGATCGTCACCCCACCCATCAACACCAACACCCACCAAGCCTTCTTCTTTCCACAAAGTTGGTAAATTCGATAGTAAGCGGCTAATCCTAAATAGGTGGCCAAAATGCCATTAAACCAAGGGGGATTCCCCACCACAAAAAACAACGCAACTACCGCTACGATCGTCACCAGCGCAGGCAAAATATAAGCCTTACGTCGAATTTCTAATCCCGTCGAAAAAATCGGTAATAACTGCGTCAAGGTGACTCGATCGACGTCCGCACTCGTCACCACATCATTAGCAGCCGTTTGGAACCTAGCTGGAATTTGCAACAGCGGCGGTGCATCGGGAATATCGCGAGGGTTTGGAATATCGATCGCCTGGTTCGTCTGCTCAAATCTAAAAGCCGGACCCTGCTGCCCCAACACAATCCGATCGCCATCTCGCAACACCTGACAACCCACCAAGCGCTGTCCATTTACAAACGTCCCATTGGAACTATTCAGATCGCAAACCCACCAGAGAGAACCCGGCTCTAAATTTCCAGCAGTCGTCGTGACCGGGCGAATTTCCGCATGACGACGGGAGACAGCGGTATATAGCAATGGATCAACCGGAATTTGACAGTCCAAATCCCGCCCTAGAATAAAGCTCTGACTCTGCACCAGCCTATAGACAGATTGGGCCGAATCCCCATCCTCCTTTCCAATCTGCCGTAGAGAAGCCATCACGATAAAGTCCACAATTTCAGAAGCTCACTTTAAAAGCCCATTACAAAAAGCCCATTACAGCGGGATATAGAGCCACATAGAGCCATTACAAATTGTTTTTGGCATCCTTCACCGCCTCTAGAAACGCCCAGACGCTCAAGGGTAAACAAGCCACTAACACCCCCGTCGTCAAAGCACTTCCCCAGTCCGGTGCTCCCGATGTCAACTCAAATACACAGCCCACGACTGCGATCGCTGCCACACAAGAAATCCCTAAAAACAAACTGCTCTTTGGTGTCATCATAGTAATTTATTCTCTCCAGGTTTTCAAAACTATTTTTTGCGATTTCTGTGAAGATTTCGCCCAATTTTCTGTTAATTTCGCCTAATTTTAACTTAGGGCGTTGATTTGACGGCTTTTACAGCTTTTAAGGTAAATCCTTTCTTTTGGAGTTCTTGACCAAGGGCCAGGTGATTGGGGATGCGATCGACGAACATGATGCCATTGAGATGGTCGATTTCATGTTGGATGACGCGGGAGAGGAGACCATCTGCCGTTAAGGTCTTCAGACGACCATGTTCATCTTTGTAGCTAATCTCCACGACATCTTGACGGACCACATCCATGTAGACCCCGACGACACTTAAGCAGCCTTCTTGATCGGTGACATTAGGTCCCGTGATTCGCTTGACGACGGGATTGATTAACACCAGTGGCTCCACCTCGGGCTTGTCGATCTCAGTATCAATCACCACCAACTGCTTATTAATGCCAACCTGAGGGGCCGCTAGGCCGATTCCATCCTGGCTGTACATCGTCTGCAGCATCTGGCGCACGGTTTCGCGCAGCTCCTCGTCAATTTTCGTCACCCGTTTTGCGGGCTGACGCAGCCCTTTGTCGCCGAGCTGATAGACTTCCAGCGGTGGGTTTTTAACTTTTTTCTTGTCGATGACGATCGATGAAGTACTGCTCATGGGGGTCTCTAAAGACGTTCACGCTATTTTAAGGTCTATCCATTCTAGCTCCGAGCGCCCCCTCCTAAACATGAGCTTGCCAAAATCTAACTGAAAATCGCAACCTCAAACTCCAGATCTCCGCCATAATAGTCAAGCCAATCTTCATTGAAATCCGCACCATGGCCCGATCGCTGTACCAAGCCGAATACCTCCTGCGTGAAACCTTACTCGGACTCCGTCGCGGCGGCTGGATGAACTGGGCGGCCATTAGTACGGTGGCGGTGTTGCTGTTGCTCTTTGGCATTGGCCTACAAGGCTCTTGGCAACTGGGCGAATTTTTCAATCGCTATGGCAACCAGCTTGAAGTCTCCGCCTACCTGAACACAGGCATCGCAGCCAAAGACCTGCAGCCCACGATTCAAAAGCTGCCCAATGTCAATCGCGTCATACCTGTTTCTAAAGAGGAAGCCTGGGCTGCGCTGAGCAAGGAGTTGGGGATTTCTGATCTGAAGGCTACGACCCAGCAGCTCTCGGGCAATCCGTTAGTCGATGAGTTACGAGTTCAAGCCAACAGTCCCAGAGGTGTTCCACAGTTAGCGGAGGCGTTGAAGAAGGTGAATGGGGTGGAGACGGTGCAATATGTGGGGGAGGTGGTTCAGCAGGTGACGGAGCTGAATCATAATTTGCGGTTTATTAGTTTTGGGGTGATTGGGTTTTTGACGTTGAGTGCGATCGCCGTCATTACGACCACGTTGCGTCTCGTAATTGCAGCCCGATCGCAAGAGATTGAAGTGATGCGACTGGTTGGTGCGACTCGAACCACGATTTATCTGCCATTTTTATTACAGGGCATTACCTTTGGGATTGCAGGCGCGGCGATCGCTTGGGTGTTTATTCAAAGTCTGTTAGTGACCTTAGGGCGATTGGCGGCGGGGCAGGCGGATTTGTTGCAAGGGCTGTTGATGGACACTGGGAAGGGTTGGATTTTACCGTTGGTGTTGGTGGGATTTGGTGGGGCGATCGGATTGATTGGCAGTTTGTTTGCGGTGCAGGCGATCGGGCGACGGTGATACCTTGTGAAATACGGATTTACTGCTTTTGACAATAATCCCGTACTAATCACCGGAACCCAACTACCGACAAATCCTACAACCTCTCGCTTGACAAAACAGTCTACCTAAAATAAAGTAGGTGAGCAAATGAACCAATCTATAGGTAATTCCTCGGCTCGTAGTGCAGTCCTTGATGCAGCGGAACAGTTATTTACTGCTCGCGGTTACTCATCTGTGACGCTCAAGGATATTGCAAAACAGCTAGGAATCAAGCAGGCTTCTTTGTACTATCACGTACCCGGAGGGAAAGAGGATTTGTTTGTCGAAGTCATGCTGCGACATTTAGAACGGCGACGGCAAGCGTTTGATCAAATTATTGAGACTGGATCGCCTGAACTGGAGGATTGTTTAATGCGGGTTGGGATGTGGTTGATCGTTCAAACGCCGCTCAACGCAGGTCGCATCATCCAGTCAGATCTGCCGGACTTGCCTCTCGAAAAGGCCCAGCAGTTAGTAGAAGCAATGCGAGGATGTTCTCTAGAACCCATGGAAGTCGTTTTTTCTTGCCATCGCGATCGTCTAAACTGCGACCCTGGATTTATTGCTGGAACATTTATAGCATCAGTTGAAGCTATCAGTCTCGTCAAACAATATGGCGTAAAAACCGATCAGCAACTAATTGCCGACTTGATCGCTCTTTTGTTGCGTGGCGGGCTAAGCACTTAATTTTTTTGACTTGCTTATCTACCTAAATTTAGGTCATTTACAGATGTAGCTATCAGGACTTATATGCCAGAACCTTCTGAGTTGAGTAAGTTAGAGCCATCTCATCGAGGAATGCCAATCTTGATTTTCATGGTTGTCTTTCTTGATATCCTGGCATTCGGTATTCTCATTCCGGTTATTACACCTCTCGTCCGCCAATTCACGGCTCAAGCATTAGTGGTGGGTTTGACGTTCACTGCTTTTGCTGTTGGACAATTTGTGTTTAGTCCTCTACTTGGAGTCCTGTCCGATCGCTACGGGCGACGACCGATCTTGCTAATTAGCTCCTTAGGTGGAATGTTGGCGAGTTACCTGTTAGGCGCAGCTAATTCGGTTGAACTCATTTTGTTCTGCCGCTTCTTGGATGGCTGTACCGGAGGTAATCTACTGGCGGGTCAAGCGTATATCGCTGACATTACACCACCAGAACTCCGAGCCAAGAATTTCGGATTGATTGGGGCAGCAATATCATTGGGTTTCATTTTTGGACCTGCACTCGGTGGAGGTTTGAGCCTGGTGAATTCACAACTCCCTGCCTTCGTTGCTGGATCTTTGTATCTCATGACGGCATTATTGATTTGGTATAAATTGCCAGAATCTCTACCCGCAATTCACCGACGCAAAGAGTCCTTCCAATGGCAAGAACTCAATCCCCTCACCAAGATTTTTCAGGCATTCCAGCGTCCGTCCGTCCGATTTTTACTGATGGTTACATTTCTGGTCAGCTTTGCCGAGGATGGGTTGCGTTCCAATATCCAAGTACTAACGGAGGAGCGATTTAGGGCGTATCTGCAAAGTCTAGATATATGGTTTTGTCTCGTTTCACAACCAAAGGAGAATAGCAGCAATGGTGAGCATGGCTAAATAGTTGTCCGCCCGTTTTTCATAGCGGGTCGCAATCCGCCGAGCTTGTTTAAGGCGATTGATCAATCGTTCAATCCGATTCCGTTCACGATAGAGCACCAGGTTCAACCGGGAACGCCGTTTGACATGGCGACGCTTTGGAATCACTGGGGTCGTGCCTTGCCGACGCAAGCAATGGCGAATGTCCTTCGAGTCATACCCTTTATCTCCGACCAGATAACGAGGTCGTCGTTTGGGTCTACCTCGCCCAGAACGCTTGACCGCAGGTGCCGCCGCATTCAGCTTGCAAAAGCCTTTGAAATCTGAGCTTTGCCCTGGCAAGACGACAAACTGCATGGGTTTGCCTAACCCTTCACATTGAATCTGAATCTTGCTGCTAAAGCCGCCTTTCGAGCGTCCTAGGGCTTCTTGCTCCTGCATTTGCTCAACCGTGAAGTCTGAGGACTGTGCCCCCTTTTTGCGCCGCCTGCGTGCTGGTGAGCGCGAATCACGGTGCTATCCATAAAGTGAACGGTCCATTCCAATTGCTGGTCCCCATCCGCCTGAGCTTGCAATTGTTCTAAAATGCCTTGCCAGATGCCTTGTTTTTGCCACCGATAGAAGCGACTGGAGACGGTGCCTTTGGACCCATATCGACTGGGTAAATCATCCCAGGGGGCACCCGTGCGATGAATCCACAAAATGCCATTCAGGATTTGACGGTGATCTTGAGGGGGTCTCCCCGTTGAGGCGGGTTTGGGCAAATGGGGTTCAAGTTTCTGCCATTGGGTATCGGTTAAATCGCCACGATGGGAGGCCATAAACAGGATGGGGATGTGTTTTCAGGCATTAGAGTGCCCTACTCTAGACTAAGGCTCACACCAGATTTAGAGCCAATGGTGAATTTGCAGATATGCCCTAGTTTCTTGATTCAACAAAATGCTCTTCTGTTCAGCTATTTGGGGTTACTTGGTGTCTTGATGCAAGGCTTTGCAATTCGACCTTTGATAAAACGAATCCCTGAAAAAACGCTGACGATCGTGGGTTTAGGGTTAATGATTGTGGGTTACACCAGTACTGCACTTGCATCTTCTGTAGGTCTACTTTATGGAGCATTAACTTGCAATGCGATCGGATTTGGGATGACCTCACCAACGCTATTGAGTAGTCTTTCAAAAACAGCAGATGCACAAGAGCAAGGCTTTATCATCGGCGCAAATCAAGCGATCGGTAGTTTAGCAACGATCTTAAGTCCAATATTAGCCGGGGTAACATTCGATCGACTGGGTTCAGGTGTGCCCTATTGGACTGGAGCGATTTTACTGACAGTGGCGATGCTGACGATGCTCAACTATCAACTTGTTAAATCTCATCATTTATCTTAGGAGTTTATTCCATCATGTTTGAAATGTTTGCTAATGCTTGGACTCCAGTACTACCCATTTCCGAAATTAGTTCTGTGCCAGTGGCGATCGAATTAGCGGGTGAACCTCTGGTGTTGTTTCGTGACGCACAAGATCAAATTATCGCATTGCTCGATCGCTGTCCCCACCGCAGCATACCGCTTTCGCTAGGACAAGTCACACCAGAGGGTAATCTAGAATGCGCCTATCATGGCTGGCAGTTTGGCTCAAACGGGGCCTGTACTCGTGTCCCGATGAATTCACTCAATCCCGCTCAATTGTCAAAGCTTTCAGCCATCAGCTTTCCAACTCGGACGATCGCGGGTTTAGTCTGGGTCTTTACCGGAACAGGCAACCCACCCGAGCCAGAATTACCCCCGAGTTTATTGGAAGCAGACGATCGCTACATCATCTACCATGAAATCTGGAATGCCCACTGGACCAGGGCGATCGAAAACTCTCTTGACAACGTTCATGTTCCCTTCGTTCATCGGAATTCCTTTGGGGGCGGGATGCGGGATATTGCTCAATCTAATGCGATCGTTCAAGTCTATATTACGTCAACTGCCACAGGACTAATTATCAATAATCGAATTGACACATTACCCTTTGGGCTTGAACTCGAATGGCATCAACCCAATTGTGTCGTCGATAAGTTTGATTTACTAGGAATGCCCTTACGTGCCCATATTTTCGCCATTCCGGTGAACGATCGACAAATGCGGTTTATGCAGGTCATTCTGCCCAGTCCTGGCATCGATCGAACTAATTTTGACTTCGATGGATTTGTTGCTTCAGCCATTGAAGATCGCGTCATTCTTGAGGCTCAGAAAGGTGAAGTCCCTAATACAACAGATGAATGTAACGTGCCGACCGATGAGCCATCTCTGAGGTTTCGTCGCTGGTACTATCGTGCTGTGAAAGATCAAAAAACTGCGGAAAATACTCAGTTATCTACTCACTAACAAGCACAAATAACACATATCTCCCCCGCTTTTTGTGAAATAGAACATCATTGAAACCATCAATGGCTTCAGTTGAAATCTGGCACAAATGATATGTCATTGAATGTTAGTTAATTCGTGCCAGAAGGTGCTTGACAATTAAGATTACCTAAATTAAGTTAGGTTTTAATGAAATCTAGAAAACGTGGGTAAAAATTTTACTTGCTAATTATTCAACTAATTGTTGTTGAATAATTTCTAGAGATTCATTGAAATCGTTTTCTCTCATACGCACCAAAACTGGTACTTCTAAAATGCGACAGTATAAACCTCGATTTCTTGCTCTCTTGAGTGCAGCTTCGATGATGATGACGATCGGACTAGCGACTCCTGCGACCTCTGCTCCGACGGCTGACTTTGTTGGAGGTTCTACAAAGGTTACTTTAAGTAGTGAGTTTGTTAATGCATTGGTAAGTCTGAAAGTTACCCCTGGAGTGGTTTCCAAAGGCAAGTTGCGCCGAGGTATTGCATCTTTCCCTATTACGAGCGGTGCAGGGGATCTAGGGACAATTAAGCTAGAAGTCAATCATCAAGGTGGACTATCCCTAACAGGCGGTAGTACGATCGTTGAGCTTACCGATTTTTCCATTACTAACCTGGGAGATAAGCCTATTTTAACCGGACTTGTTAAGGCGAATGATAGTTTAGTTGGAAGAATTCCCCTCTTTAATTTAGCCCTGTCAGGTAATCCAACCGTACGACCTATTGTAGGAAATCATAGCAATCAATTAACCCAAGTTGAGTTAAAAAACGTCAACGTCACACTTTCACAAGAGGCCGCAAACGCTTTAAATAGCGTTTTTAATGTAACTGCCTTTCAAGCTGGATTAAATATCGGAACAGCAGCAGTTACGGCTTACGCCAGATAGCTATTAATCGTTTAGATATTTGCGATCGGTGAGGTTTAGGGTCTACGTTGGTACGTAGCCCTAAGCTTTAACCGATCGCAGCCCCTTACACACATTAGATTACGGAATTAACGATGCAACGCCAAAATATTTGCCTAGTCTTATTACCAATTTTAGGAAGCTTAACGATGTTCTCTACTACGGATGCTGTGGCCGCAAATTCTCAGGTTAGTGTAACGATTGCAAATCTAAGAAATCAAAAGGGAAGTGTATGCTTGACGCTATTTAATGGCGCGCAAGGGTTCCCAAATCAGAGCGATCGAGCTGTTGCCTCACGCTGTATCAATGCTGAAGATGCCGCTTCTGGAATTATCTTGGATGATTTAGTACTTGGAGACTATGCGATCGCAGCTATTCATGATGAAAATAAAGATGGAAAACTGAATATAGGACTATTTGGTATTCCTAGGGAAGGCTTTGGATTTTCTCGGAATCCCAAAGTTAGAATGGGCGCACCCAGCTTCAAGGACACGGCTTTTTCACTTTCTGGACCTAGCACCCAAATCCAAATCGACTTAAAATATATTCTTTAAAGTTGTACTTCCCAACAAATCTATTAGAAAGGCATGGAAGATGCCAGATTGATCCATTGGTTCTGATGGTAGATTATGCATTGTTTCGCGTGAAGGTGAAGACGATCGGATGGGTTGGATCTACCGTATAAACGATCGCCCTAGACATCGTTCATCGTGATGGACGAACGATACGGAGGAGTTGTTGATTGAGATTGGTTTCATCTTGAATGGCGAGATGAATTCTTTCACCCAACACATTTTTGTCTGGGTCATCGGTACAAGTAATGATGCCTGCGTGATTAGGATCTTGACGATGAAGTTTGACAAAATCCCGTCGATTTAGGGTGAGAACTGCACGGTTTAATGAAGTCGCAAATTGGAGGACTTCATCGTCTGGAATACCTTGATTTCCTTTCCCAGCTTCCTGAACGGTTAAGACATCGTGCCCTAAGGCTCTCAGCCGTGCGGTAGCGACATAGGGAAATTGCTCATCTGCGTAGAGGTTTGCCACAGGCTACGCATCCTCGTTCTCTTGGATCGCTTGGGCAATTTCATTAGGGTACGTGACGGCATAAGCCCATACATTGGATAAGTCGATCGCACTCAGGGTAGGATAATTCTCTAAAATTTGTGCATCCGTGTTGCCCAGGTTTCGAGCTTGTACAATCACCCAAACGGGAATTCTAGTATTCATAATTCTGGCATCGCCACCGCAAACACCTGCTGTTTTTTCAATGCCACGACAGCGATCGTCTAAGCTTTGCAAGAGAATTTCGATCGCTTGATGTTTTTCGGTGGGAGTTAAAGCGAGGAGTTGAGGCTGAAGATCTTGAAGTTGCATAACGGCTCGCAAAAGACGTACTGCTACATCTTAACAGACCCAAAGAAGGTCGATTCACGTACCGGGAGGCGTTGCCAACGGTTAGCTGAGATCGTCTAATTCATTAATGATTGTGACTGATCCGGGTTCTAAATCTGGGAGTAAGGGGATTAGTCTGAGAATCAAAGGAATCAGCCGATCGGGACGGGTGCTTTTTGAGTTCAGAACAACGACTTTTAAGGTTAGGTTCTGAAAATTTTGTTGGTAGGGCAGATTTTTGTCGGCAGTGATGAATAGGTCAAAGGGTTCAGCATTGGCGATCGCAAGCAAGGCTGTGTCCTTGGTACCACGCCATCCCATATCATCGACGTTCTGAACTTCGTGACCTGCATCGAGGAATGGCTGTTTTAGTTTGCGGCTGAGTAGGTTTTCGTCAAGCAGAATGCGCACGGGCTTTTTGCTCCTGAGCTAACATTGCTTTTGCGATCGTTTCTAAGACTTTCATCGCTTGCTGACTGAGGTGGGGGAAGTCTTCTAGAAATTCGGTGAGTCCGGATTCACCTTCTAGGTAGTCAAAGAAAGTTTGGAGAGGGACTCGGGTTCCGACAAAAACGGGGATTCCGCTCATGATATCGGGATCGGTGTGGATGATGCCTTGTCGATCGAGAGTGTCATTAATGGTCATTGTTACGCTCGTGGAATCGAAGGTGGATTCATTCTAGCATTTCGGTTAGGGACGAGTTGATGAGCCAAAACTGGCCAGAAGAATGAACCATTTCTCCTGCCATCAAATTTTAAAATGATTGGATACTACAGTGAGAAATTTAATCATGAAATGCCCTGGATGTACCCGTGGCGACCTGCTTCAACAATACTTACCCGATCCGCCAGGATGTATTGCAGTTACTGTCAGATTTGGTATCAAACATCGATCGCAAACGCTTTGAGATCGTCCAAATTCACCACTTCCAAAGCCTTCTCATGGCAGGCATCCAACATCACCTTCGGCGCAACACCTGCCACAAATGCCTCCTGCCACCGCGACACACAAAGACACCACCGATCGCCCGCCTTTAAGCCGGGAAATTGATAACTGGGAATGGGCGTTGAGAGATCATTGCCTCTCGATTTAGAAAAGGCCAGAAACTCCGATGTCACCTGCGCACAGACCGTATGACTGCCGTAGTCCATTGGACCTGTTTGGCAAAAGCCGTCTCGATAAAATCCCGTTACGGGAGACGTGCAGCAGCAGCGTAATTCGGTTCCTAGAACGTTCTTGGGTCTTGAACTAATATCAGTTGTCATGAAAGCACCTTGGATTTTAGATTTTGGATTTTGGATTATTTGCCGAGCAGTTTGACTAGGCCAATTCCGCCCATGTACAGGGCTAAGACTGCGCCTCCGAGTAGACTCTGGGTCAATGGATCGGTGGAGGGGGTGATGACTGCGCCTAGGACTGCGGCACCGACTAGGACGTAGCGCCAAGCGGATAGCATTTGCTGGGAGGATACAATGCCGATGAAACCGAGCAATGCTTGAACGATCGGGATCTGAAACGCTAGACCTGTACTAAACATTAACAGCAGCACAAACTCAAAATACTTATCGATCGACCAAGCCTGCTCCACCACGTCCTCACCGTAGGAGACGAAGAAGTTTAATGCTGCAGGAATTAAGGCAAAGTATGAAAACGCCAACCCAGCTAAAAACAAAAAGCTCGACCCAAACATCACTGGAGCAATAAATCGCTTTTCCTTGCGGGTCAATCCCGGCGTTACGTAGGCCACGATTTGATACAAAATAAACGGCGCTGCCAACGTCAACCCGGTATAGCCAGCAGTCTTAATCGAAACAAAAAAGAACTCCCCCGGCGATAGCTGCAAAAATTTCACACCCTGGGCCGGAACTTCCAGCAACTGCACGATCGGCTTTACCTGGGTAAAACAACCCACAATGCAGATTCCGATCGCAATCAATGAATAAAAGATCCGCTGTCGCAACTCTTCTAAATGATCAAACACGGACATTTCGACATCATCGCTCAGATCCTCATCAGGATCATCTGCAACCATATCTGGCTCAACATCTGACGGGGCGATCGGCCCATCCGGCTCCATGGCCATAATCGCCGCATTACGAGCCTCAATCGCATCCGCATCAATATTAGAAGGAGCAGTCATATCGCGCTATCCATCCGCATGGGTTTGTTCTATTCTAAGCCAACGTCGTTAACCCATCGAAATAATCCCGCAATTGCCGATCGTGATCATGGGACAAATTCCCCAACGGCAACTCCTCAGGGTAAAACCCCAACACCTCCATCACCTCCAGCGGATCCCCAATTCGCATCACCCCCGTCGCCTCCACCTCCACCACCACACAGATCGAATGCATCCGAGGATCCCGATCGAAGTCCGAATACACCCCCACCAGCCGAGAAATCCGCGTCACCTCCAGCCCCGTCTCCTCCCACAGCTCCCGCCTCACTACCGTCGGCAAATCCTCACCCCAGTCCACAATCCCCCCCGGCAATCCCCACAACCCATTATCCCGCCGACGCATCATCGCAATCCGACCATCCGGAAGCTTCGCGATAATACTCGTCCCTGTCACCGGATGGCGGAAGATGACGCCCATTGCATTTTTAAGAAAGTGCCAGACTCGTTTCATGAGGATTAACAGGTAGTGAGAAACTGAACAGATATTCTCTAGTTTAGGGAATATCGTTTAAAACGACCTCAGGGTGGAGATCGGGTTTCACCTTTTTGTAGATTTTGAACACCAGTCCATCCGGGTCAATCAGCACCGTATTGCGGGAAATCCCCATATACTCCTTGCCCATAAATTTCTTGAGACCATAACTTTCATACTCCGTCGCCATCACGCCCCCGTCATCAATTAACAGTTGGAAGGGCAGATTAAACTTTGTGATGAACTTGTTATGGGACTTGGCATCATCGGTGCTTACGCCGTAGACGATCGCATTTTTCGCCGCAAAATCACCCTGCAAATCCCGAAACGCGCAAGCTTCCTTGATACAACCGGGAGTATTGTCCCTAGGATAGAAATACAAAACCACCCATTTTCCCTGCAGTGATTCGAGAGAAACCGCATTTCCCTCGGCATCGGATAACGTGAAAGCGGGTGCTGGAGAGCCGATCGTTAAAGTCATACCAAAATTCTAGGTGAGGTTTAAAGCCGTCAAGAGTCGATCGCAGTTCAGATGAGCCGCATACATTTCGCGAATACAGTGAACCTTAACAGGCTCATGGAGCCGGACTTGGTTAAACGACTGCTCCACAATTTCCACCGTCGTCAGCGTATCGAGATCCACCGACAAAATGGGCACCTCCATCTCCTCCGCCCGTCGCAGGATTCGCTCGGTGGGAGCCAAATGCCCCGTCAAAATCAAACATTGCGTGGAGGTCTCCAATGCCGCAAATTGCAGATCTTCCCGATCGCCCCCCGTCACCACCGCCTTATTATGCCGCTTGCGGAAATAGCGCAGGGCTGTGCTGACATTCATCGCGCCGATCACCAGGTTTTCGACGAGCAAATCCAGCCGATCGCTCCGACAAAGGACCTCAGCCTTAAGCTGCTGCGCTAGTTCCGCCACCGTGACACTGCGAAGTAAGGTGCTGCTGGGCAAAGTTCCAAAGACTTGAATCCCTTTAGATTCGAGGAATGGCTTCACTTCAGAGTCGATCGTTGCAATATCATTCACGCCGACATCATTCAGCACGACACCCAACAGCCGATCGCCCAAGCGCAATTTCGCCGCTAGCAATCCATCTAAAATCTGTAAAGAGCGGTAGCGAGTCACCAGTAGCACCGAGGCATCGATCGCATCCGCCATCTCCGTGATCGATAGGCCAAACAACCGACCATCCTCCAGGGTCCCGGCCCCCTCCAGAATGATTAGATCTCCCGACTGCTGCGCCGCAACTTGAGTCAGTTGTGCCCGATAATCCGTGGTGTCCAGACCTCGGAGACGCTTACGAATGGCGTCCCCGCCCTGCAAATGCAAAATCGTCGGCAAAATCCGATCGTCGGGCAGATTTAACGTCTGCGCTAGAAAGGAAACATCCTCATCTTCGGCGTCAGCATTGCTGCTATCCCCGCTAATGGGCTTCCCATATCCAATGTCCAGTCCTTTTTGACGAAGCTGATCCGTCACGCCAATCATGGCTGCCGATTTCCCGCTGTAGGCTTCCAGAGACCCAATGACCAGATATTTTGCGGACTGTGCCACGAGTATCGCTCCCGAAATAAATGATTCCACGCCCCACCTGATGAGACTAAAAATAGTATACGGGAGGACGTTGATCTTCGATCGACCAAGGTAAAGGCACCTGCGGTTTAGATTGAACCAGGATTCAACTAAGACGGATTGATTTTTTGGCCAATTTTTGGTTCGGTGCCTTGACGTAGACGGGCAATATTACTGCGGTGCCGCCAAATCACATAAGCACCTCCAAACAGGGCAAAAAGCTGATAGGGCGAGGGTTGTCCCAGCAGCACCATCAAGATCATCGCCCCGATCGCCCCCAAAATCGAGCTAATGGAGACAATTCTAGTAATCGCAGCAGTGATGGCAAAGACCGCCAGCGTCCCAAGCCCGACGATCGGGTTCATCGCCAGCAAGACTCCCAAGCTCGTCGCCACCGACTTTCCGCCCTTAAAGCCCAGCCAGACCGATTTGCTGTGGCCCAAAATCGCAGCGAGTCCCGCCCCGACCACGACCCAAGGTTGGTAAAGGGCTAGATTTAGACAAAAGGTCGCTTCTGGACTGGTGAAGACACTACTAGCCGAGTTATCGCCCAGTCTCGCCGCTTCGGCTAAGTCAGCGATCGCCGATCGGGTCCCATCATCCAGCCGACAGACGGTCTCCCCAAAGAGCGAAATATACAGCCAGTAGACGGCATACACCGCCAGAACGCCCTTCAGGATGTCCAGAAGCAGCACCGCCGCCCCCGCTTTTTTGCCTAAGGTGCGGAGAATATTTGTCGCTCCAATGGAACCGGATCCAACCTTTTGGATATCAATACCCTTTGATTTTGCAACCAGGTATCCCGTGGGAAATGAACCCAACACGTAGGCAACAACAAGGGTCGCTGCGATCATTAACCAAGCCATTGTCATGTCCTGTCTCCTCGTCCACGAATTTCCTAGCATAATACCGCTATACGGAAAACTCATCCCTAACGAATCATGCAATCCCACCTCACCCCACTCACGCTTACAAAACCCGGTGCAAAACTAGGTGCAAAACTCGGATTGATCACGATCGCCCTCCCCCTGCTCATCCAAAGCTGTAGCCCCAGTCCCACCAGCGACAAAACCAGCGGCAAGACCAGCGGCCAAAAGACGATCGCCGTCACCCAAATTGTCGAACATCCCTCACTCAACGCCATTCGGGATGGACTCAAGGAAGAACTCGCCGCCTCAGGCTTTGAAGCCGACAAAACCTTAAATTGGCAATGGGAAAGCGCCCAAGGCAGTCCCAGCACCGCGACCCAAATTGCCAAGAAATTTGCGGGGGACAGCCCGGATGTGATCGTCGCCATCTCCACGCCATCGGCTCAAAGTGCGATCGCCGCCGCCCCAAAACTCCCGGTCATCTTCTCCGGCGTCACCGACCCCCTCAATGCAAAACTCGTGCCGAACCTTCAGCAACCCGGCGGACTCGTCACAGGCGTCAGCGACCTCGCACCGATCGCAAAACACCTCGACCTGATTCAACAAATCACCCCAACGGCTAAGCGGATCGGCATTCTCTACAACGCAGGCGAATCCAACTCCGTCAGCCAAGTGACGCTCCTCAAAACCGCCGCAACGGCAAAAAATATGACGATCGTTGAAGCCACCGTCAGCAACTCCAGCGAAGTCGCCACCGCCGCTAAGAGCTTAGTCGGGAAAGTCGATAGCATTTATATTCCAACTGACAACACCATTGTTTCGGCATTGGAAGCGGTGTTGCAGGTGGGCATTGCCAATAAGTTACCGATTTATGCGGGGGACATTGATTCGGTCGATCGGGGTGCGATCGCCACCCTAGGTTTCAACTATAAAGATGTCGGTAAACAAACGGGCAAAATGGTGGTTCGGGTCTTGAAGGGTGAAAAACCAGGGACGATCGCCGTCGAAACCCCCAGCCAACTCAATCTCGTCATCAACACCAAAGCCGCAAAACAAATGGGCATTACCATTCCCGACAGCATTCTCAAAACTGCTCAAAAAGTGATTCCCTAAAGCCTGAACTCAAAGTCCCCCTTTTCAAGGGGGATTTAGGGGGATCGGGTCTACCGCAATGATGAGAAGGTTTGATATCAAATCAACGAGATCGCAATAACCGTTGTCTCAATCCCTGAGCCGATGCCACATCGCCCTGACTTTCCCGCAACAAGGCCAAAAGCATTAATGCTTCTTCATGATCCGGCATCAAATAAACCGCCTTCGCCAAATACCGATCGGACTCCGCCAACGATCCGATCGCCTGACAAATCTGACCCATCAAAAAATAGCCCTCGCCACACAAGGGCTGACGTTTTAAATAATGCTCACAACAGTCCAATGCTTCCTCTAATTTCGACGCATCGGCCAATTCCCGCGATCGTTTTAACAAATCCGTGGCGATGGGCAAATCGATCGTTGACTCTGTTGACTCTGATGATGTGACGTTGGATTTGATTTTGGATTTTGGATTTTGGATTTTGGATTTGAGAGGGGATTTGAGGGGGGATTTGATGTGAGGTTTGGCTACAGAGTTGGGGGTTGGGGAGATTGATTTTTGATAGGCAAAGGCGTAGGGGAATGGAAACATGGACCAACGATCGCGCAACAGAGAGCCTGTTTCAGCATGTCCCACAAACAAAAGGCCCGTTTTATCTAAACATCGATCGAAGCCTTGCAAAACCTTTTGGCGAGTCTCTGGATCAAAATAAATCAACAGGTTACGACAAAAAATGACGTCGTAGTTAGAATCAATAGCCGGAATGCTTTGAATCGTCCAATCCATCACATTCCCTAGCCTAAAATCAATCGTTTGCATCACCTCCGGCGACATCTGCAAACACTGATCTTGATAACTCCAATAGTCTGCAACACGCTCCCAGAGGCTTCCCGAAGCCTGGATTGCATAGCGTCCAGATCTGGCAATGCCTAAGGCCCGATCGCTCAAATCGATCGCATCAATTTCAAACTGCTCCAAACTCAATCCCGCACCCAACAAGGTCAACGCGATCGAATAAGGCTCTTCTCCCGTCGAACAGGGCAAACTCAGAATCTTAAGTTTGCGATCGTTCAAGGTTTGAGTTTGTGCCTGCGCCCATTCGGCGAGACATTGAAACGGGACCCGATCGCGAAAAAACGAGGTCTCCGGCACCACCACTTCATCTAAAAATGCCTGCCATTCCCCGCCCTGCTGCTGCAATTGAAACCAATAGTTGGCCACCGTTCGCGTCTGCGTCACCTTCATGCGATGCACGATCGATCGACGGATATTCAATGCACCTAAACAATCACAGGACAGCCCTGTCTTAGTTGTGAGATGCTGCACGATCGCGTTCCACAGCCACGGTTCGCACTCTAAGCTGATCACAGGAATTCCTCACTTGAGTCAAAAGTTGATCCACCGACAGACCATAGATTAAGGTTTGGTCCTGCATCAGGATTTGCTGTGTCTCCGAAGAACTCCAGAGATCATCATCCAGGGTCCAAGTCTGTACCATGGAAGCCGCCATCAATCCCCAGACCCGACGATCGCTCTCGTCTTGAACCACCATAATGCGCGTCCCGATCGTCTTCGGACAGGGCACACCCATCAGCAATTGCGATAAATCAATCACTGGAACGAGATCCAATTGCTGAGTCCCGGGTTGCTGCCCGGGTTGATCCCCATGCCACTGCAACAAACCGACCTGGGCCGATTGGAAATCGGATGAGACCAGTTCGACCTGCGATCGTTGCAGCCTTGTCGCAGGCAGCACCTGTAATACTCGTTTCGCCTCGATCGCATAGTGCCGAGAGGCCACCTTAAACAACAACAGCAACATACGGGGTTTCCACGGAATTCAACTCAGACATAACTCAGACATCAATCAGACACCCTAGACTGCCCCCAAACCCCACAAAATCCCAACCGCCCAACGCCTGATATTTTTTGTATCAATTCTGTGAAGCTCATGACAAAGCTGGGCAATCTAGCTTCATAGAAATCATCAACTCATTAGTATCTCCCCCATAGGAATTTTCCAATGCTTGGCAAGCTAAACCTCCGCGATCGCGTTCTTCTCGGCTATTCCGTCACCACAGGTCTGATCGTCGTCTTCAGTGGTGCCGTCATGGTCAATGCCAATAAAATCTCCGAGACCTTTCAGCGCGTCGATGAAACCCAGACCCTGATTGTCGAAACCAAAGACATGAACGTCAGCATGGTCAACATGGAGCGGCGGATCAAGCGGTATCTGCTCACGCCTGATACTGAGGCGGTCAAACTGATGAATGAGGACCTACAAAGCCTGAAAGAAAGTAGCGAAAAAGCCCTAAACGCCACCCGTGACAAGGCCCAAAAAGAACGTCTGCAAAAAATGTTGGTCCTCGCTTCAGAACTCCGATCGTTGGGCGATCGAATGCTGGCCATCCCACCCCAAGCCGTCACGAAGACCGTCATTGCGAACTATATCAAACAGGCCCTCAGCGCCACCACCGAGTTCGATCGGCTCAACAATGAACTCATCGAAATCGGGCGTAAAAATTTAGACAGCAATATCACTTCTACTCAAGGCGGCATTGAATGGATGAAGGGACTCTCCATCTTTTCATCTCTCCTGGCTGTCACGGTTTCCATCGTCGGAGCTTACATTCTTTCGCGATCGCTCTCTGGCCAAATCAATGAAGTGATTCAAGTGGCCGATCGACTCTCCAGCGGGGACTTTAGCCATCGCCTCACCGACAGCGCCACCCGCAGCACCGACGAAATCGGCAAACTCATGGTCTCTTTCCAAAAGATGACCCACACCCTCAGCGCATTGCTCGAACAGGTCCAGCGGGCCAGTCTCCAAGTCAGCACCTCCTGCGTCCAACTCGGTCGATCGGGCAACCAGCTCGAAGGTAGCATCACCCACCAGATTTCCTCGACTCAACAAGTCACCAGCGCCGCCCAAGAGATCGCCGCTACCTCCAGCCAACTGGTCCAGACCATGGAAAACGTCTCGGCTCTGTCTCAAAACACGGCCCAGACTGCCAGCAATAACCAAGAAGACCTGATCCAAATGGAAGGCACCATGCGTCGCCTCGCTGATTCCACCCAATCGATTTCAACGAAACTCGGAACCATCAGCGAAAAAGCCAACAACATCAACGCGATCGTTGCCACCATCACCAAGGTTGCCGATCAAACCAATTTGTTATCCTTAAATGCGGCGATCGAAGCTGAAAAAGCAGGGGAATATGGCCTGGGTTTCTCAGTCGTCGCCAAAGAAATCCGACGCCTTGCGGACCAAACGGCAATTGCAACGATCGACATTGAACAAATGGTCAAAGAAATGCAATCCGCCGTCTCCACGGGCGTGATGGAAATGGATAAATTCAGTCAAGAAGTGGGCCAAGGGGTTAACGATGTCGGTCTGATCATCAGCCAACTGGGTCAAGTGATTGAACAAGTCCAAGACCTCACCCCCCGCTTTGAATCCGTCAATCAAGGCATGGAACTGCAAGCCGAAAGCGCCACCCAAATCAGCGAATCCATGATTCAACTGAGCAACACCTCGCAAGAAACTGGAGAAGCACTGGTTGCAATCAAATCTGCAATCAGCGAACTGACGATCGCAGAACAAGATCTCCAACGCGAACTCTCCCGCTTTAAAGTCCGCACCACCCAAGATGTCCGATCGGACCATTCCCAGCAAACACCCCGTTTTGCCTATAGCTAAACCCCTGGCGAACCGCCCCCAACCCCCAATTCTGGGGGCTTCGGAAATTCATGTTCCCCCAGAATTGGGGGCTAGGGGGCGGCTCGCCAGAAACTCTATTCACCCACGCCTGAACATCTAAACCCATGGCTCCCCCAACCGACTCCACTGCTCTACTCACCCATAACCTAGATGCTCGCCAACTCGTCTCCTGTTGGCGAAACATCGGCATTCACGGCGACAGGTCCTGCCCGGAACTCCCCGCCGTCACCCATTGCCACAACTGCCCCACCTATACTCAAACCGCCCGCCAACTCTTCGATCGGCCCGTCCTGGAATCCCTCGAATCCCGCGTCCCCATCACCCCATCACCCCATCACTCCACAACCAGCGAAGTCCAAAACACCTCCCTCGCCCTCTTCCGCATCGGCCAAGACTGGTTTGCCCTGCCCGCCCACCTGTTTCAGCAAGTCGTCACTACGCGGCCGATTCGTCCTATTCCCCATCGCAGTAACGCCATACTAAATGGACTCGTCAACATCCAAGGCGAACTCCTCCTCTGCGTCAACTTAAAAAATCTCCTCCACCTCCCCGAACCTACCAATCATCTCCCGCTCAAAATCCTGCCCCGACTCATCATCATCGAAGGGGAAGGCGATCGGTGGAGTTTTGTCGTAGACGAATTTCAAGGCATCGAAACGATCGCCCCCCAGCAGCTCATCACCCCTCCCAGCACCGTCCTCACCAGCACCCAAACCTTCACCCACAGCCTCTTCACCTGGAACGACTGCCCCGTCAACTGCCTCGACGAATGCCTCCTCTTTGAAGCCCTAGAGCGCACCGCACTATCATGAGTACCTCCCCGACAAATCCCCCAACCAGCAACCAGCACAGCCCAGAAACCCCGCGTTATCGGAAACTCGGCACCGATCCGGCTCTGGTTAGCCTGTTTTGCCAAGAAGTGCGAATGCAACTGGATATCCTCAACCCCAACCTCCTGCGTCTCGAAGCCGAAGGATTTCAAAGCGAAATCCTGGAAGCCCTGATGCGCGCCGCCCATTCCCTCAAAGGCGCAGGCCGCATGGTTCACATTGACCTCGCCGTCGGTCTCACCCACGAACTCGAAAACTACTTCGTCAAACTGCAAAAAACCCGCACCCCGCCCGACGCCATCGGATGCGACATCATCTTTCAAAGCATCGATGCCCTAGAATCGATCGCCACCCGCCTCCAGCACTTCCCCAACGACACCCTCAGCGAAGAAGCGCCGATCGTTCTAAACTGCGCCCGCATGATCGCCGAGCTAGATCCCAGCCAGCCAGCCCCCGAAATCCCCGCCCCCGAAATCCCCACGCCCCAGATCGCTCCAGATCCCGTACGGGCAGCGCTTCCCGCGCCCTCTTCCCTAGCCGCGCCCGCGCCATCTCCCGCCCCCGTTTCCCCAGCCACGCCCGATCGCACCATCCGCCTCAGCCGCGAAAATCTAAGCCGCCTCATGGGACTCGTCGGCGAATCCCTCACCGAAGCCACCTGGCTCGAACCCTTTGGCCGATCGCTCCTCGATCTAAAAACCCAACAAACCCACCTGATCGAACTCCTCGACAGCCTCCAAGCCCAACTCCCCACCCACTCCCATCCAAAACTCCACAGCCTTCTCAGCCAAGCCCGCCACCAAGCCAACCAAAGCCGTCGCAACCTCCTCGATCGCACCACCGAACTCGAAGAATACACCAGCCGATCGAACCAACTCGCCAACCGCCTCTACCAAGAAGTCATCGAAAGCCAAATGCGTCCTTTCAGCGACGTGGGCATCGGCTTCCCCCGCATGGTTCGCGACCTCGCACGGCAGGTGAACAAACAAATCAAACTCGAAATCATCGGCAAACAAACCAACATCGATCGCGACATCCTCGACCACCTCGAAGCCCCCCTCACCCACCTATTACGAAACGCTATCGACCACGGGATTGAAAGCCCCGACGATCGGACCAACAAGGGCAAAACCGCCTACGGAACCATCCAACTCACCGCCAAACACAGCGCCGGAAGCTTGATCATCACTGTCCAAGACGACGGCAGAGGCATCGATCCCGATCACCTCCGGGAGCATATTCTCAAACGCCAACTCGCCACCCCTGAAATGGTCGCCCAACTCAGCTTGGCCGAACTCATGGCCTTCCTCTATCTACCGGGCTTCTCCACCGCCGATCGCATTAGCGAACTCTCCGGACGCGGCGTCGGACTCGATGTTGTCCACAGCCTGGTCCAGAGCGTCGGCGGCACCCTCACCGCCCAATCCCAACCCGGTCAAGGCACCAGCTTTTCCCTCAACCTGCCCCTGACGCGATCGCTCCTGCGCACCCTCGTCGTCGAAATCGCAGGCCAACCCTACGCCTTCCCCATCACCCGCATCGATCGCATCAGCAGACTCTCCCCCTCCGACATCCATCACTCCGAAAACCGCCCCTACCTCCTCCACAACCAACAATCCATCGGACTCCTCCAAACCAGCGACATCCTCAGCCTCGAAAGCGCCCCCCGCCAGAGCGAAACCCTCACCATCCTCCACATCAGCGACCAGCAATCCCACTACGGCCTAATCGTCGATCGCATCCTCGGCGAAGAAAAGCTCGTGATCAAACCCATGCACCCCCGCCTCGGCAAAATCCCCAACCTCAGCGCCACCGCCCTGCGCAGCGACGGCACGATCGCCCTCATCATCGACACCGAAGACCTCCTCCAATCCATCCAAAAACACATCGCCTCTTCCGCTTCCGCTTCCGCTTCCGCTTCCGTACGGGCCGCGCATCCCGCGCCCTCTTCCCCCACCCCCTCTTCAAAACGCATCCTAGTCGTAGACGACTCCATCACCGTCCGAGAAACCGAGCGCAAGCTCCTCGAAAACCAAGGCTACCCCGTCGATACCGCCATCAACGGCATAGACGGCTGGAACGCCCTCCAATTTGGCCAATACGCCCTCCTCATCACCGACATCGACATGCCCCGCATGAATGGCATCGAACTCGTCCACCAAATCAAACACCACCCAAAACTCGCCAAACTCCCCACCATCATCATCTCCTACAAAGACCGAGAAGAAGACCGACTGCGTGGCCTAGAAGTCGGCGCAGACTACTACCTCACCAAAAGCAGCTTCCACGATGACACCCTGATCCAAGCCGTCAAAGACCTGATCGGCGCACCCGAAAATCACCATAACCCCCTCAAGAAGCTCAACCATCCCCGCTAATCGCCTCTAACCGTTATTCCATGACCCAAAACGGGCACGTTAAACACAGCCTCCCATGGACATAGCCCGGACGATCGACCCCATCCCAAACCAGTCACCCACCCAAACCTTGTTCATGTTCACCGTAAACCCCACAATACCCACCCAACCCAACATCAACCCCGAGACCCCGATCGGTCAATCTGTCGGTCCATCTGTCGGCCAACTTGCCGATCAATCTGCCATCAACACCTTCGACAGCAGCAAGCTCACCGCAACCCGCATCACCGTCCTCCTGATCGACGACCAAAGCATGGTCAGCGAAGTCCTCCAACGCAGCCTCAGCAAAGAAACCGACATCGACTTCCACTATTGCAGCGACCCGACAATGGCCATCACCACGGCCATCGACATCGCCCCCACCATCATCCTGCAAGACCTCGTCATGCCCGACGTAGACGGACTCATGCTGCTCCGGTGGTTCCGCCTCAACCCCGCCACCAAGGACATTCCCATGATCGTCCTCTCCTGCAAAGAAGACGCCCACCTCAAAGCCGAAGCCTTCACCCACGGAGCCAACGACTACCTAATCAAACTCCCCGACACGATCGAACTCGTCGCCCGGATTCGCTATCACTCCCAGGCGTATCAAAACCTCAAAGCCCTTCAAGCCACCACCCTCGCCGCCCAACAACAAGCCCAACAGCTTGCCCACACCCTCAATCAAGTCCAAGAAATGCAAGCCCAGATCATCCAGTCCGAAAAAATGACTGGACTGGGTCGCATGGTTGCAGGCATCGCCCACGAAATCAACAACCCCATCAACTTCATCCACGGCAACGTCAAGCACCTTGGCGAATACATGGACGACCTCCTCAATCTCGTCAAGCTCTACCAAACCACCTACCCCGAACCCACCGAAGACATCGAAGCCCTGCGCGACACGATCGACATCGCCTTCCTCAGCCAAGACTTACCCAAACTCATGAACTCCATGAAGTTTGGCTCAGAGCGGATTCGCAACATCGTCCTCTCCCTGCGCAACTTCTCACGCCTCGACGAATCCGAGAAAAAATCCGTCTCCCTAGAGCATGGCATCGACAGCACCCTCATGCTCCTCGGACACCGCCTCAAAACCGAAAACGGCACCCCCCACATCACCATCAAACGCGACTACCACAACATCCCCAACATCGATTGCTATCCCGCCCAGCTCAATCAAGTGTTCATGCACATCCTGAACAACGCGATCGACGCCCTAGAGACCTATCCCGTCAACGAAACCCCCGCCATCGTCATCTCCACCCGACAGATCAATCACCAAGTCGAGATCAAAATTCAAGACAACGGTACAGGCATTCCCATGGATTTGCACGATCGGATCTTTGAACCCTTCTTCACCACCAAATCCGTCAACCAAGGCACCGGACTCGGACTCGCCATTTGCTACAAAATCATCCAAAAGCATCACGCCAGCATCACCGTCCAGTCGGCCCCCGGCCAAGGCAGCACCTTCACCCTAACCATCCCCATTCTCATCAACACCTAAAAACTCACCCACCTTCAGAATCCAAACCACAGTATTCTGAACTATGGGATGTGAATGGGACGTGAATGGGAAACAGAATGAACAAAATCATGACCAAGCTGTGGAGCCTAGTATCGCCTATGCTTTGGGCTTTGCTTTGGGCGATCGGTCTAACGATCGGCACCTGGCACCCCCTAGCCCAGCCAGCCCAAGCCGCACCCATCTGTCGCACCATCCAAGATCGCAACATCTGCATCCTGTCCCTCAAACGCAGCGCCAAAAATTTTTGGGAATATAACGCCGCCGTCAGCATTGATGGAAAACGAGGACCCAAGGAAAACTACAACTGCCGCAGCCGCTACAAGACCTTGCGCAATGGCAGCATCGAATATTTTGACAAAGACTCGATCGGATCCTTGGTCTGCAAGATTTACAAGCCCACTCGAAAAGGAATGCCCTCTACCCTCACGATGGAATAATCGGAATAATCTCCAGATCTGAAAAGTATCTAAAAATTAAAGATTAGATTGAGCGGTAATATCGGCCACAAAATGCCGCTATTAATTCGGGCATTATAGGGATATGTCTCCATTCACTGACAACACTCAGACACTCTAGACACTATGTTTCAGCTAATCCAATATCGTAAATTCCGCGACACTCCCAGCGTTCGTTTTTTTGACATCACGATCGACACCTCAAATGCTAGAGACCTCGTTGTCCACCAGGGTCCGGCGGTCAGCCCCAATGATGCAAATGATGGCTGCTGGCAGTTTTATTTACATCCTCATCAAGAGGATAATCTCTTGGCCTTGGCGGGGGGGAGAACCTTTTACTTGGTCAATTTCGATTGGTCAGTGCCTTACCATATGGTGCGACTCGATTCCCAAGGCGATATCTTGCGGATTCCACCGGGGACCTTTCATCGATCGGTCTCGGATCTTCACGGTTCCACGGTTCTCAACCAAGCCGTCCGAGCTGAGAGTACGACAATCGAGCGCGAATTTCGGGTTTACAACAGTGGCGATATTCCCCGGCTTTTGGACATCACCTCTGCCCATGCTGCCCCACCTGTCATGCATGGATTTGTCGATCGGCCTTTGCCCATCAGCGCCCTAGCCGTAGCGTAACGGGTCGCCCACCCCTGAAATCTAGAACAGGACCTTGACTTTTAGTTTTGGTGATTTATACTATAATTCACCAATATCGTTCTCTCTAGGATTTTCCATGTTTACCACCGCCACCGCTCCCAAGACGACCTTCCCCGCTGATTTGTTTGGGGCGATCGCTGATCTCAAGCGCGACATGAATGCGGTGATTTTGGCCCATTACTATCAGGAGGCTGATATTCAGGACATTGCAGACTATCTAGGGGATTCGTTGGGGCTGTCTCAGCAAGCGGCACAGACCGATGCGGATGTGATCGTTTTTGCGGGGGTTCACTTTATGGCTGAGACCGCCAAGATCCTCAACCCTAACAAGCTGGTATTATTGCCTGATCTCGATGCAGGTTGTTCGTTGGCAGATAGCTGTCCACCGGATCAATTTGCGGATTTTAAGCGCCAACACCCCGATCATTTAGTGATTTCCTATATTAATTGCACGGCTGACATCAAGGCCATGAGTGACATTATTTGCACCAGTTCGAATGCGGTCAAGATTGTCCAACAAATTCCCCAAGACCAACCCATTATTTTTGCCCCCGATCGCAACCTGGGGCGCTACGTCATAGAGCAAACTGGGCGCGACATGGTGCTGTGGCAGGGCAGTTGTCAGGTTCATGAGACGTTTTCTGAGAAAAAACTGATTGATTTGATGATTCAATATCCCAACGCTGAAGTGATCGCGCACCCAGAATGTGAACCGCCATTACTTAAACATGCGAGTTACATTGCCTCAACGACCGGATTATTGAATTATTCCAAGACGAGCGATCGGACGAGTTTCATCGTCTTAACAGAATCTGGAATCATTCACCAAATGGAAAAGCTGTCACCGGGTAAGCAATTTATCCCCGCACCGCCGATCGCCAACTGTGCCTGTAATGAATGTCCCTACATGCGCCTCAATACCTTAGAAAAGCTATACCTCGCCATGCTAAACAAAACGCCCGAGATCACCATGGACGAGGCGACTCGGGTAGCGGCGTTGAAACCCATGCAGCGAATGTTGGCTATGAGTTAGGGGTTCATGAGTTAGGGACTATTGTCCTAATTGTTGTGCCCCAACTCCGACTTGCAATGCCATAGTGGTAAGCTGGATTCAATCGCTTCTCAATTCCCCCCCTGACTATGAACTTTATCCTCCAGAATCATCTCCAATGGCTCTTTTTCATTGCCATTCTGCTTGAAATTGTGATCATTCAACGAAAGCAGATTGCCTATTCCTGGCGTGAAACCTCTGCCTCCTTTGTCGTTGCGATCGGTCACTTCATCTCCGCCGTCCTCTTCAAAATCATTCCCTTCACGGTTTATACTTGGGTCTGGCAGCATCGGATTGCAACGATCGAATTGAACCACGTCACGGACTACCTATGGCTCTTTTTGGGCATCGAGTTTTGTTACTACTGGTATCATCGATCGACCCATCGCATTCGCTGGTTTTGGGCAACGCATTTAGTTCATCATTCGTCTGAATATTTCAACTTCTCCGCTGCCTATCGTCTCGGTTGGACGGCTCCAATTTCCGGGCACTTTATCTTCTTCACGCCCCTCGCTTGGCTTGGCTTTCCACCGTTAGCCATTCTCGTCACCCTGAGTCTGAATTTGCTCTATCAGTTCTGGGTTCACACGGAACTGGTACCAAAATTAGGCATTCTCGAATGGGTTTTCAATACCCCATCGCACCATCGCGTTCACCATGCCTTTAACGATCGCTACATCGATTGTAACTACGGTGGCGTTTTGATTGTCTTCGATCGACTATTTGGCACCTTCGTTGAAGAGACGGATGAGGAACCCTGTCGCTATGGATTGACGCAACCCATTCGATCGAATAATCCCGTGAAAATTGCATTTGCAGGGTGGCGATCGTTGTGGCAGGATTTATCCCAAGCTCAAACCCTTCGGGAACGCATCCAATATCTAATCCTGCCACCCAACTGGCGACCCGATCGGAAGATCAATTTAAGCTAGACCTAATTGTTTCAACGCGAACGACTGCATTCGATCGAGCACCTCCCAGGAAATCTCATGGCCCATGCCTGGGAATTCGATCGACTCGACTTCAACACCTGCTTTGATTGAGGCATCTCGCGTGGCTCTTGCGGCGGCGATCGGCACCACATTGTCGATTAGACCGTGGGTCATCAATAGTTTGGGGGCATTCTTCACAGGGGCGATCGGGCGGTGGGCGTAGCCGCTTAAGGACATCAAGCCCGCAAAGGGGAAATCCAATCCCAGTTCAATGGTCATTGCACCACCTTGGGAAAAACCGCCGAGTATGGTTCTTTCTAAGGGCACTCCCGTTTGCTGCGGTAAGGTCGTGAGCCAATCCCGCAGGACTTGACGACTGCGCTGCAAGTCAGACCGATCGCTCAAGTCCACTTTGAAATCAAACCGTTCAATGTTTGGGATGTCGTACCACATCTGTGCATCAGGATTGTAGGGATGCTGAAACAAGCCCCTGGGCATCAGTTTTACAGCACCTGGAATTTTTAGCATTCCCGTGAACTGCGCCGCATCTTCCGCCGTGCCGCCCCAGCCATGGAGGACCACGATCGCAGAGGTGGCGGGCTGAGGTTGAGCGGGAAGGGTAATGACTTGCAGCATGGGAGGCATCGGGTGAGTAATCTATAAACTGTATCTGAAACAGGGGCAAAAATTTGTCTGCATAAGCTATTTTCTGTCGATACTAGGTGCTGTGAACTGGGTCTGATGGAAGGCATTCAAAATGGACAAGATTCGATCGATCGTCGTAACTGGATTGTTGATGGGACTGGGCGCTCCGACGATCGCATTGCCTGCGGTGGCACAGAGTTCGATCTCACAGAGTACGATCGCGCAGAAAATGCCGACGATAGAAACGATGCAAGCGATTGAGACAGGATTTGCATTATTTGAAAAGAGGCGTTATGAAGCAGCGATCGAGGCATTTAATAAAGTTCTGAAAGATAATCCCAATGGTCTTGACCCAAAGCTCGAAGAACTGGTGCAATCGGCTCTTGGCGTATCTTATCTGTTGTTAGGACAATATCCGAATGCGATCGGTGCCTACGAAAAAAGTCTCGTCTTGACCCGACAACTTAAAGATCAAAAACTCGAAAGCCTAACCCTTGAGCAGCTTGCAACCGCCCATAGCGCCTCAGGGAACTATGCAAAAGCAATTGAATACGGTGAACAGGGCTTGACGATCGCTCGATCGGCAGGCGATCGAGCGCGTGAAGTCTCCGTTCTGAATTTTCTAGGTGTGACCTACAACGAAGTTGGGAATGCGAAAAAAGCCCTAGAGTATCTTCAACAATCACTCCCGATTGCCCAAGCATTGCCCAATCGATCGAAACTGGCCTACCTACTCCTGTTTCGAGGCAGTTCCTATCGGTTGCTGGGAGACTATCCAAAGGCAATCGCCGATCAACAACAAGCTCTCGCGATGTTTCGAGAACTCAACGATCGGGGTGGAGAGCAAGGCGCGCTATCAAATTTAGGCAATATCGCCTCTTCCTCCAAGCAATATCAAGACGCCATCCAGTATCAAGAGCAAAGTTTGAAGCTGGCTCAGGAAATCAGTGATCCTGCAATGCAGCTTGAAGCCAAACAATACGCACTCAACAATCTGTCCGCCAATCACAACGCCCTAGGCAACTATCAAAAAGCCGTGGAATTCGCCACGCAAGCCTTACCGATCGCGAAGCAACGGAAGGATCTAGACGGTGAAGGATTTGCGCTGACCAGTCTGGGCGTTGGGTATCTGCGGACCGGGCGCTTGGCAGAAGCCGAAACGTCTTTACGATCGGCAGCCACCCAATGGGAATCGATGCGGGTGGGCTTAGACGATATGACCAAAGTGGCATTCAGTAATACCTACATCCGAACCCTTCTGTATGAGGCACTCCAGGAAACCCTGATTCAAAAAAAACAACCAGAAGCGGCTCTAGAAGCATCAGAACGCAGTCGCGCTAGAGCCTTTGTTGACCTGCTCGCCTCCCGCCTCCAAAACAAGTCCCAGGCTGAAATTCAAGCCTTAGCCGCGTTTCCAAATCTGGACAAAATTCGACAAATTGCCAAAGCGCAGAATGCAACGCTGGTAGAGTACTCCTTGGTTGATGACAAAAAGCAACTCTACATCTGGGTCATCAAACCCACGGGCGAAATTCAGTTTAAAAGCTCAAAATTAGAAGCAACCATGCCGATGAGGGAATTGATTAAGCAAAGTCGAAGTGCGATCGTCCGCAGTAAAACTCAACGCTCCGAAAAACTCGCCCCCACCGAACCTCTCGATGATCTCAATCTGGTTCTGCGTTCACTCCATACCTCCCTCATTGCACCGATCGTCTCCGCCCTGCCCACCGACCCAAACCAGCGCGTCATCTTCCTACCCCAAGGCGATCTTTTCTTAGTTCCCTTCGCAGCCTTACAAGATGCTCAAGGCAAATACCTGATCGAAAAACACACCCTATCCATTGCCCCATCCATTCACAGCCTCGCCTTAACCCAAGAAACAGCCAAACGAACCTTGCGTAATGGCAATGTCGTAGTGGTCGGCGATCCCACCATGCCTCAACTGCCGGGGATAGACTTGATCGCGCTTTCCGGGGCGCGAGATGAAGCGATCGCCATCGCCCAACTCTTCAAAACCAAACCGCTAATTGGGGATGAGGCGACTAAAGCAACCGTCCTGCAACAGATGAAACAAGCCTCGATCGTCCATTTAGCGACCCATGGATTGTTGGGAACCTTTAAGGGCGAGATTCCCGGTGCGATCGCCCTGGCCCCCAGTGGATCGGACAATGGATTGCTCACGTCTAGCGAAATTTTTGATCTTAAAATCAATCCAAATCTATTGGTTCTCAGTGCCTGTGATACGGGCGGCGGGGAGGTTACGGGAGATGGGGTGATTGGGCTGTCTCGATCGTTCATTGCCGCAGGTGCGCCCAGCATCTTGGTATCTCTCTGGGCGGTCAATGATGACTCCACTAGCACTCTGATGCAATCGTTTTATCAAACGCTCAAAACCAATCCGAATAAAGCCCAAGCTTTGCGATCGGCCATGTTGAGCACAATGAAACAATACCCCGGTCCTTATTACTGGGCCGCGTTTACGCTCGTGGGTGAAAGCTGATTAGGGATAAAGTCCCTGACGAACCGCCCCCTAGCCCCCAATTCTGGGGGGACATGAATTTCTAACCGATCGCAATTCTTCTAATTTATTCCAAACATCACCCTTCTCCAAGATCGATCGCGCTGTCACCAAGGCTTCTTCCAGGGTCGCACTCACCTGCGATCGCCACAGATAAAAGCCACTATTCCAAACCAACGGTTCTAACAATTCTGAGGGTTCACCTTTGAGGGCTAACAAGGCCGCAGCAGCCCAATCCTCGGTTTCCATGAGGGGCACTTCGCGATCGGCAAACCCATAATCTCGGGGCGCAAGACTGAGCCGTTCAAATTCACCATTTTCCGATGCGCCAATAATCGCCGTCCGATCGCGGGCCAAATCACAACTCCCCTCCAACCCCTTCACCGTCAAAAACGAAGTCGTCCCCCGCAACTCAAACGCCCCTCTAAACATGCCTTCCGTCGGCGGATGCACGTAACCACAGACCACGGTTTGATCCCCAACATAGGGAGACCACATCAGTTCAAGGGTAGAGAGCGGTGGGCGTTTCCCGATTTGATCGCGGTAGGGCATTAGGGCTTGGGCTAAGGGAAAATGATCGACGATGTAAACAAAGCCCAGACCCACGGTTTCTAAAATTTCGCGGACTTGCATCAAGCTCAATCCCGGCCAACGAACGCCCAGACTGTCCCACAGTTCAATCAACGGCAATCCCTCTTTCGTCGGGACCCGATCGCCCCCATGCTGCAAGACAGGAATGCCCGCACTGGCCATCACCAACGCCGTCAAGGGACCCAAGGGAGCCGTGCGCGATCGGCCATCGTAGGGATGACAAAAGACCCAGACTCGTTTTGAAATCGCGGGGATCTGCGGTCCGAGGGCATCGTAGGCATCGGCCATTCCTGCGAGTTCTTCCCCGGTGGGTCGCTTGATTCGGTGGGAGATTAAAAACGCGCCGATTTGAGCGGGGGTTGCTTCTTGGTGCAACATCAGGCGCATGGCGGACTCGGCTTCCGATCGCGGTAAATCTTGACTGGTGTGGGGTCCACTGCCCACTTTACGCAGAAGAGCGCGGAATTCGTGACTCATGAGGCTGACTAAAAAAGAGCCTCTAGTTTAGTACAAGTTTGTCAGAAAACTGTAAGGGATTTAACTGCATTTGCTGCTGAACCAGTTCGCGGAAGCGTTTAATCGGAGGGATTTGGAGCCGATCGCTGGTGGTGACGAGGACGACATCGCGGTTGATCACGGGGTCATTCGTCGGGCGCATGACGAGCATGGGATCCAGGTGGAGGTCGGCGATCGCCCCTTGAGGCAGCAGGGCAACCAGTTCTCCTTGGCGGACAACGCCGCGAAAGGCATCCAGGGTATTGAGTTCGAGGGCGGCGTTGAGTTGAACCCCTTGACGTTGGAACTGTTCTTGCACCAAGCGCTGCATTCCGTAGCCATCTTTAAAGACGACTTGGGGATAGTGGACGAGGCGTTCCCAGGGGACGGTTTCACTTTTTGCGAGGGGATGGTCGGCGGACATGAGGACTTGGACGGGTTCGGTGTAGAGATGATCGACCACCATGTCAGCGCTGGCGGTGAGGAAGCGGTTGTTCATGACGATCACTAAATCCACTAGGCCGTCTTTGAGGACTTTCAACGCCCGATCGCTGCCCAAGGAGGTGACGCGCAGTTGGACCTGGGGATATTCGGCGCAGAAGCGTTGGAGGACGGGGGGAAGCTGGTAGGCGCAGACGGAATGAATGGCGGCGATGCAGAGTTCGGGCTGTTTGCCTTCGATCAGGTCTTGTAGTTCGAGGGTGGCGCTGTTCCATTCCTGGTAGATTTTGCGCGCCCTGGGAAGAAAGCATTCCCCGGCAACGGTGAGTTTGACGTGGCTGGTGCGATGGAGGAGCGGAACGCCTAGGACCGTTTCGAGGGTTTGGACTTGGCGGCTGATGGTGGATTGGGTGACGTTGCAGCGTTTGGCCGCTTGTTGGAAGCTTCCGGTTTCGGCGACGGTGAGAAACGCTTGAATCTGTTCGAGACGCATGAAAGAATTCCTTAAAACAACTTGTTCAGATCCGATTCAAATCCAGTTCAAATCCGGCTCCCCCAGAATTGGGGGCTAGGGGGCGGTTCGCCAGTGGGTCTGCCCCCTCATCGCCATTCCTCGATCGCAAACTCCAACCCCGATCGCCAAGCCTCCGACATCTCTGGATGGGATGCCGCTTGCAATTGCTGCAAGATTTTGGTGCGAACGATCGGATGCTCTAAGGTGCGATCGATTTGCTGGAGGGCTTGAAGGCTGTGCAGGCGCAGGGAGGTGTCCGGCGTGATGAATTGGGCAATCAGGCAATCGATCGCGGCGGGCTGTTCTAAATGACCGAGGGCCGTGACCGCAAGTTTGCGATCGGCAACGGTCAGACTGGTTTGCAGCAGGTCGATTAAATACCGCACACAGATCGGTTTTAAATGGACCTCACGCACTCGACCTAAGCTGCGGAGGAGTTCATGACGAACGGCATTGGATTGCTGGGCACGATCGAACAGTCCCGAGAGTGCCACCGGGCTACCCAGGCGCAGAAGCGATCGGACCAATTCAATTTCCAATTCATCCGGCAGCGGTGAACTGTTTAAGGTTTTGAGTAAGGGAAGTGCTGCGCCATAGCCCAGTCGTCCCAGACTGGCAGTGGTTTTGATACAAACCGCGACATTCAGATCCAGCAATAGCGGACTGAGTAAGTCAAGCCGCTGCTCGATCGTTAAACTTTGACAAAACCCGATCGCTTCCACCGCAGACTTACGAACACTAGAATGAATAGATTTGAGTAAAGGAATCAGTACATCTGCGATTCGTTCGTCTTGTAAACTCATCAACGCTTCGATCGCCGTACAGCAAACTTCAGGATCCTCATCCGTCGCCAAGACTAATAGCAGTTCAACAGTGTCGATCGTCCGCACATTGGCCAAAATCCTCGCAGCCCACAGTTTGGATTGCTCCCCCAGAATTGGGGGCTGGGGGGCCGTTTGGTCACTGGGTAGACAAATCGGCTTCAATAACGCCAAAACCCGATCGCCGTACTGCGTCAACACCGTCGCCGCCATGGATTGCAGTTCTGGATGGCCGGACTGCAAAACGCCAAAGAGCGCTTGCATCACCTGATCGTTATCCCAAGCGCCCAACGCCCGGACGACAAACCACTGCAACTCTTCGCAGGTTCCTTCAAGCAAATCTAAAAGAGGTTCGATCGCGATCGTCCCCAGTTTTGGCAAGATTTTAGAGACATCCCAGCGCACCTGAAAATCGCCCCATTCCAATGCTTGTAATAAAGCATTCAAAATCTGTGATTCTGGCAAGGTTTGTGAAAAAATTCCCTGTTCCGCCAACTGACAGACTTGCACCCAATTCGATTGGACGATCGCCGTTTCTAAATCGGTTGTCAAGAGAGTTGTTTGATCAGTTGTCAAATCTGTTGTTTTTATAGCTGTTTGAGAATGTTCCATTGCAGTGACCTGTCGTTGGTGTATCAGTGCCCGATCCCCCTAACCCCCTTGGAAAGGGGGGACCGGAGAGGACGGGAAGAAAAAGAAGCGGAAAAATAGAGAACCAGAACTCTTCTCATAGTCCCCCTTCCCAAGGGGGATTTAGGGGGATCGTATCTATTGAAACCGATCGGCCACCCAAATCTCTTCTCCTCGAATTTCGATCGGATAGGCTTTTAAATTCGCTTTGGCGGGACCCTGCAAATACTTGCCCGTAATATCAAACCGCGATTGATGACAAGGACAAACAAAGGATTCCTGAAACTTGTCCCAATTCACGAGACATTTTTGATGGGGACAGGTGGGACTGAGGGCCGCGATCGGACCTGGCTCCTGACTGCCTTTTTTTTTCGGGCCGCGCACCACGAGCAGCGGTTCACTGGAAAAATGCTCATCAAAAATCTTGCCTTCTTCTAGCAGCAGCTTTACACTACCCACATTCCGAAAGCCCGACTGTGTGGGTTTACCACAGCCCGCCACCGTCCCCAGCCCCGCCACCACCAACCACCCCATCCCAAACCGTCGCAAAAAATGCCGCCGTTGGTACCGCTCCCCTAACAGTGTTAAATTACGAGTCGTTAAATTGTGAGTTTTAAGTCCTAGAGCCTGAGCACGATTAGAGGGATGATTCATAGGAAAGGTTTGCAAAGGTAAGATTACAAATTCATCGTGGAGCGTTCATTGTGGAGCAGCTAGGCAGGTGGTTTGATATCACTCAAACAGTAAAGAAATTATGGACGCTGCAAAACCACCTTAATACGATTTGCGCATAACGGGTATCCCTCTTTCGCATAAAACCCTTGATTCTGTAACCTGTGATACGAATTTGGAGGTTAAACTCTCTTACCGTTATGCTTGCTTGCAATTTTCATGACAATATTCTCCCCATTCCCTATTTTTTAACCCCATGACTCCAGTACCCGAAAAGGCTCTTGCTGCAAAACCCGTTGAGAAACCTGTTGAGAAATCTGCCGAGAAATCCGCTGGGAAACCTGCTGAAAAACTCAATAAGTTTGAGAAATTTAAGCTTGAAAAAGATGGTCTTGCGGTTCGATCGGAGCTGGAGCATTTTGCTGAAATTGGTTGGGAAGCGATGGATGAGACCGATCGGATTCATCGGTTGAAATGGCTGGGAATTTTCTTTCGTCCCGTGACACCGGGGAAATTCATGATGCGCCTGCGCTTCCCCAGCGGCATTATGACCAGCGCCCAGTCCCGCGTCCTCGGCGAGATTCTTCAACGCTACGGCGACGATGGCTGTGCCGACATAACAACCCGCCAAAACATTCAACTGCGAGGCATTCGCATTGAAGATGTGCCCGAAATTTTTGCTCAGATGGACAACGTGGGTCTAACGAGCGTGCAGTCCGGCATGGATAATGTGCGAAACATCACCGCTTCGCCCGTTTCTGGCATCGACGCCGCAGAATTGATCGATACGCGGGAATTGGCGCAGCAGGTTCAAGACCTGATTACCAGCAATGGTCAAGGCAATCCTCGATTTAGCAATTTGCCCCGTAAATTCAATATTGCGATCGGCGGCTGTCCCGACAATTCCATTCACGCTGAAATCAACGACATTGCATTCGTTCCCGCCTTTCAGAACGACGTGATTGGATTTAACGTCGTCGTCGGTGGATTCTTTTCAGCCAGTCGCGTCGAAGCGGCCATTCCGATGAATGTCTGGGTTGCTCCAGAAGATGTCGTTGATTTGTGTGCGGCCATTCTAGATGTGTACCGCGACAATGGACCGCGAGCAAATCGCCAAAAATCACGCCTGATGTGGTTGATTGATGAATGGGGCGTTGAGAAATTCCGCGCTGAAGTTGAAACGCAACTGGGCCGATCGCTTTCCCCTGCTGCTGCTAAAGATGAAATCAATTGGGACAAGCGCGATCATTTAGGGTTTTATCCGCAAAAGCAAACAGGTTTGAACTATGCCGGATTGCACATTCCAGCGGGTCGCATGGTCGCCGATGACTTCTTTGAATTAGCCCGTCTGGCGGAGGTCTACGGCGATGGTGAAATGCGTCTGACCGTTGAACAGAATGTCATTATTCCCAACATTCCCGACTCGCGATTAGAACCTTTGCAGTCCGAGGCATTGCTGCAACGCTTTAGTGCAACGCCAGGGCCGATCGTCCGAGGCATGGTCTCCTGCACAGGCGCACAATTCTGCAACTTCGCCATGATTGAAACAAAAAATCAGGCGATCGAAATGGCTGCTGCACTCGATGCGGAATTGGATGTCCCGAATGCCGTCAGAATGCATTGGACAGGCTGCCCGAACTCCTGTGGTCAACCGCAAGTCGCGGACTTTGGATTCATGGGAACCAAAGCCAGAGTCGATGGCAAAACGGTTCCGGGCGTGGATCTATTCATGGGCGGAAAAGTGGGCAAAGATGCGCACTTGGGCGAAAAAGTCATGAAGAGCATTCCGCTCACGGAGTTAAAACCGTTTTTGCGGAATACCCTGATTGAGAAATTCGGAGCCACACTCAAACCCGGCGTCGCGCCCACGGATTCCACGACTTTAGTATTACCGGATGTGACGGCTACCGCACCGCAGGAGGTCAAATCTGCCGTCGTGGTATTTAATAAATCCGGCAAAGAGATTGCTTGTGACAATGGAAAATCCATTCTTCACATTGCAACAGCAGCAGGCGTTGCGATCGAAACCGATTGCCAATCGGGAACCTGTGGCACCTGCAAACAACGACTCGTCGAAGGCACTGTGGAATACCCCAACAATGCCCCGGCGGCGTTAACCGATGCCGAGCAAGCTCAATACGTCCTCACCTGTAGCGCTCACCCCGTGGGCCGCGTGGTGCTGGACTTGTAACTTCTTGACGATTTTGGTGATTTTGTTCCCTCTTGGAGACTCGACTTGACATGATTAAGGGATTACTGTCCTTCACGGGACGCTACCGCGTTTTGCATTTAACGTGGTTTGCATTTTTTCTGACGTTTGTATGTTGGTTTAACTTTTCACCCTTTGCGACCACGATCGCCGCTGAACTCAACCTCACCCCCGCCCAAGTCAAAATTGTCGGAATTTGCAACCTTGCATTGACCATTCCGGCTCGAATTATTATTGGGATGATTCTCGATCGGTTTGGTCCCAGACTGACCTTTGCCAGTTTGCTCTGCTTTGCGGTGATTCCTTGTATGGCGACGGCCTTGGCCCAAGACTTCAATGCCTTGGTGTTTAGCCGATTGTTAATGAGCTTAGTGGGAGCCGGATTTGTGGTCGGCATTCGGATGGTGTCGGAATGGTTCCCGGCTAGTGAGATTGGCTTTGCGGAGGGCATTTATGGCGGTTGGGGCAACTTCGGAGCCTTTGGTGCGAACTTCGCGCTGCCTCTAATCGCAGCGGCGGTCACTGGATTTGGCATGGCGGGATCGATGTCTTGGCGGGTCGTCATGGTGGCCACGGGAGTGCTGACGGGCTTGTATGGCTTGTTGTATGCCCGATCGGTAGATGACACGCCGCCGGGAAAAGAGTTCAAACGCCCCAAGCGTGCCGGAAGCCTAGAAGTCACCTCTGTATCGGGTTTTTGGGCCTTAATGGTTTCCAATATTGGATTGATTTTGGCTTTGGGACTTTTGGATTGGCGCTTGTTGACGGCGAAGTTTCTTAATCCGGTGAGCTTTGGGGCGATCGCGGTGGGGTTGCTGGCGCTCTATGGCTACCAGTCCTATCAAGCCTGGGAAGTGAACCGTGAATTGCTAGGCGGAATGCGAAAATATGATCCCAAGGAACGCTATCAGTTTAGTCAAGTGGCGTTGCTCGAAATGACCTATGTGGTTAATTTTGGGGCAGAATTGACGGCGATTTCGATTTTGCCGAGTTTTCTAGAAGAGACCTTTGGATTGTCGAAAGTGTTTGCCGGAATGGTGGCGGCGAGCTATTCATTCTTGAACTTAGTATCCCGTCCGGCGGGGGGATTATTGTCCGATCGTTGGGCCACCCGTCGCTTGGTCATGACCTTGATTACGTTCGGAACGGGGATCAGCTATTTGATTTTGCAGGGCGTTGATGATACCTGGCAGTTACCCGTGGCGATCGGCACCATTCTCCTAGCGGGAGCTTTTGCCCAAGCAGGCAATGGGGCTTGTTTTGCGATGGTGCCGTTGATTAAAAAAGAAGTCACAGGCCAGATCGCGGGCAATGTCGGAGCCTATGGCAACTTTGGTGGGGTGGTGTATCTGATGGTGTACAGCCTAACGGATGCCCATACGTTGTTTGCAACGATGGGCATTGCGGCGCTGGTGTGCAGTTCGCTCTGTGCGGTGTTTTTAAAAGAACCCAATCCAGAATTGGCGCATCATTAATGGGGTTTGGGCTAGTCCTTACGGACGTAAACTACGACTCCGCTCAGCCCACGGGGATCTCAGGGTTTATGACTTTACTTCTATTTAGTCCATTAAATCCCGAGTCGAGGGCTGAGCGGAGCCGAAGCCCTATGCTGACCATGACAAATCTTGATAATCGTGAAACGTCCTGTTTGTATACGTCTCACTGCAAAATGTTAGTAGATAACATTTTCAAACGGTCGCCCTTGATACGCTAAATCACTTATTTTTGTGACTTTGCTCGTGGGTTGCTTCTCTTTTGGTTCTCTCTTACTGATTACCATTCACTGGTTTGTATGACTGAAACGGCTAAAACTCAATGTCCCTACTGCGGCGTCGGCTGTGGTTTGGAAGTGCTGCCTCCTGCAATGCCAGGAAAAAAAATCACGCGAGATCCCGATGGCACTCCAGTGTGGCAAGCTCGGGGCGATCGGTCGCATCCCTCTAGCCTCGGCCAAGTCTGTGTCAAAGGCGCAACGATCGGCGAATCCCTCCACAAAGATCGATTGAAATACCCCATGATGCGATCGTCCCTGGATGAACCGTTCAAACGTGTCACCTGGGAGGTCGCCCTAGATGCGATCGCCGAACGGATTAAAGCAGTTTTGGCGACCCAAGGCAAGGATGCGATCGCCATGTATGGGTCCGGCCAATTCCAGACTCAAGACTATTATATCGCGCAGAAATTATTAAAGGGCTGTCTCGGCACGAATAATTTCGATGCCAACTCGCGCCTCTGCATGTCCTCTGCCGTGTCAGCCTACGCCCAAAGCTTGGGGGCCGATGGTCCGCCCTGTTGCTACGAAGATCTGGACATTACCGACTGCGCCTTCCTAGTCGGCACCAACACCGCCGAATGTCACCCCATCATCTTTAACCGCCTCCGCAAAAACCATAAACAAAACGCCGGGACAAAACTCGTCGTCATCGATCCCCGCGCCACCGACACCTCTAAAAATGCCGACTTGCATCTGGCGATCAAACCGGGTACGGACATAGACCTAATGCATGGCATCGCTCATTTGCTTTTGAAATGGAGTGAGCAGTCACCGCAATACATCGCACAACATTTCATCGACAACTTCACCAACGGTTTTGAAGACTACCGCGACATTGTTAAGGACTACACCCCTGAAAAAGTCGCCGAAACCTGCGGGATCACCGTCGCCGAAATCAAACAAGCCGCCCGCTACTGGGGCAAAGCGAAAAATGTCCTGTCCATGTGGTCTATGGGCCTCAACCAGTCCAGCGAAGGCACCGCCAAAGCCCGCACACTGATTAATCTCCACCTATTAACAGGCCAAATCGGACGCCCCGGTACAGGGCCGTTCTCCCTCACAGGTCAACCCAATGCCATGGGCGGACGGGAAGCGGGTGGCTTAGCTCACCTCTTACCGGGCTATCGCTTTGTGGCCAATCCGGAACACCGATCGCAAGTCGAAGAATTCTGGGGATTGCCTGCGGGACAGATTTCGACCCAGCCCGGACTGACGGTATGGGAAATGATCAAGGCCATGGAACTGGGAGACATTGGCCTATTTTGGGTCGTCGCGACCAATCCAGCGGTGAGCTTACCGGACCTCGATCGGGTCAAAAAAGCCCTACGAAACTGCCCCTTCGTGATCCATCAAGAATGCTACTCCCCCACAGAGATGGCCGAATTTGCCCATCTCCTGCTCCCCGCTGCCCAATGGAGCGAAAAAACAGGCATCATGACCAACTCAGAACGTCGCCTCACCGTTTGTCCCAAGTTCCGGACTCCACCGGGAGAAGCGCGTCCAGACTGGGTCATCTTTGCCGAAGTCGGCCAGCGCTTGGGCTTTGTGCGGGAGTTTGCCTTTAATGACTCGGCGGAAGTCTACAGTGAATTTGCCCGGTTAACCAAGGGCCAACCCTGCGACCAGACAGGTCTCAGCCACGAGTTGCTCCTCACCAACGGTCCCACCCAATGGCCCGCGCCGAAAGGCAACATCCCCGGTAAAGACAGCTCAAACCGTCTCTATCAAGATCTAAAATTCCACACCAAAGACCACCGCGCCCAATTCATCGCCTGCCACTCAAAAGGCTTAGCAGAACCGCCCGATCCCAGCTTCCCCTACGTCCTCACCACAGGCAGACTCTACGGCCATTGGCACACCATGTCCCGCACGGCCCGCATTGAAAAAATCTTAAAAATGCACCCCAATCCCTTTCTAGAGATCCATCCTCGGGATGCGAAAGCATTGGCCATTAATGAGGGCGATTGGGTGGAGATTCGATCGCGTCGCGGCTTTGTGAGGCTTCCAGTGACCGTCACGAAGGGAATTGCCCCCGGAACCGTCTTTATGCCCATGCATTGGGGCGCGATGTGGGCTGAAAACGCTGAGGCGAATATGTTGACCCATCCGATCGCCTGTCCCGTTTCAAAGCAGCCTGAACTAAAAGCCTGTGCCGTGTCGCTCTCTCCTGTGGTGACGGACGAGTGGTTTGAGAAAAAAGAAGTCAGTTGGACCAGCGGTCTCTGGGACAAACTCTTCCAACGCACGCCTGTTTAAAGCCCCAAATTGATTGGAATACTTCATTTGCTCTCGACAAACGATTCGTTGGGAGTGAATTCTCTATGATGGGTGACAGGCTCTTGACATTTCCTAATGATGGTGATTAAGTTTCCTGATTAAGAAATAAATTAAACCGTTTCATTGGATACAAAATAATTTTAAGTTCATTAAAAAGTTCTCATTTATACCATTTTACAGGAAATGTAAAAATGTTCATGATGATACATTGTGAAAGTTTTCTGTATCACCAACTAACATTAATGATTCCTCAATAAAGCTATTTGAAAACGCTGAAAACCTTTCTCTTATTAAGTTTACAGGTTTTATAGATGCGTTTGACATCAAACGGTCTCGGATGATACAAATTGCAAAATGTGGATTAGCTTGATGGGAAAAAAGCATTTAATATCGTCTTTTGTACGTCCCTATACAAAACGATGTCTTCAAGTAAATTAACTTTTCATTATTGAAACTGTTAGTTGCTCTCCAGAGTGCATTCTCTTCGCTAGCTAATTCTCAATTCATACTCATCGATCGGATATACGGACTCATGGCTAATTTTTCGAGACGCAAATTTCTTCTAACGGTCGGTGCCACTGCCGCCGGGACAATGTTGGTTCATGGTTGTAGCGGCGGCGGCTCTAGCCCCAGCACAAGCTCCTCCTCAGCCCCTGCTGTGAACAGCGGAACAGGGGATTCTCCTGAAGTCGATAAAGTTACCCTGGGCTTTATTGCGCTAACGGATTCTGCTCCTTTGATCATTGCTAAGGAGAAAAAACTGTTTGAGAAGTATGGACTGAAGAACGCTGAAGTCAAGAAGCAGACCTCTTGGGCCAGTACTCGCGACAACTTAGAACTCGGCAGTGACAAAGGCGGACTAGACGGCGCGCATATCTTGACTCCCATGTCTTACATGCTCAGCGCTGGCAAGATTACTAAGGGAAATGTCAAAATCCCCATGTACATCCTGGCGCGTCTCAACACGGACGGCCAAGGGATTTCGATTTCCAATGACTATGCGGACCTGAAGTTTGAAGCGAAGGCTGACAAGCTCAAGGCCAAGATTGACGAAATGAAAGCGGCTGGGAAGAAATTCCAATGTGCTGTCACCTTCCCCGGCGGAACCCACGACCTGTGGATGCGCTACTGGCTTGCAGCTAACGGCGTCAATCCCGACGAAGATGTGGATATCAAGGTCATTCCACCGCCCCAAATGGTGGCCAACATGGAAACCAAGGCCATGGATGCATTCTGCGTCGGCGAACCTTGGAACCAGCGCCTCGTGACCAAGAAGCTCGGCTACAACGCCGTCACCACAGGCGAACTCTGGAAGGGACACCCTGAAAAATCCTTCACCCTCCGCAAGGACTGGGCTGATAAGAATCCTAAGGCGGCTAAAGCCGTGCTGATGGCCATCATGGAAGCCCAAATGTGGTGCGACAAGGATGAGAACAAAGTGGAAATGTGTAAGTTGATGGAGGGTGACACCTACGTCAAAGCTCCTTCTGCTGACATCTTGGGCCGGATGCAGGGCGACTTCGACTTCGGCAATGGCCGCAAGCTTGACAAGTCTCCATTGCTGATGAAGTTCTGGCGTGACAATGCCTCCTTCCCCTATAAGAGCCACGACAAATGGTTCGTCACGGAGAACACCCGTTGGGGCACCTTCACTGAGGCTGACTTGGCCATGGTGGACACCGTCAACCGATCGGATCTCTGGCGTGAAGCGGCTAAAGCCCTCAAGGTTCCCGACGCTCAGATTCCGAAGGAAGATTCTCGCGGTAAGGAAACCTTCTTTGACGGCGTGACCTTCGATCCGGCTGATCCAAAAGCGTACCTCGGTAGCCTGAAGATCAAGAAAGCATAGGGTCTTGAACCGATCGGCCCCCTAAATCCCCCAATACTGGGGGACTTTGAACCGCAATGTGAAAGCTCTGGTTCCCCCAGTATTGGGGGTTAGGGGGCCTTCATTTTTATTCTCAATCTCTACATTAAAAAGGAACCCACCCATGGCAACTGCTTCCGCCCGTCCCGCCAATCCGATCGTGGAAAAGGCGACTGAGATTCTTCAATCCTTGATCGCTCCCGTCGTCTGTAGTTCTGCTGTGCTGCTGGTGTGGCAATTGCTTTGCTCCAGCGCAGACTCGAAAATGCCCGGACCCATTAAGGTCATCACCCAGACGATCGGCACCATTACCGGAGGCTTTGCAGAAAACGGAATTTGGATGCAGCTTCTGAACAGTTTGACCCGTGTGGGGATGGGTTACGTTGGCGCAGCGGTTTTAGGCATTGCGATCGGCGTGGCGATCGGCGTTAATAAATTCCTCCGGGACGGCTTCGATCCTTTGATTCAAATTTTGCGAACCGTACCGCCATTGGCTTGGTTGCCCCTTTCGACCATTTTGTTTTTACAAACCCCCAAGCCTGCTGAAAACGCCGGGATCTTTCTAATTTTCATCACGGCAATTTGGCCCATTATTATCAATACCTGCGTTGGCGTTCAACAGATTCCCAAGGACTACACCAACGTTGCAAAAGTATTGCGCTTATCTGGTAAAGACTTCTTCTTTAGCATTTTGATTCCTTCGACTGTACCGTACATTTTCACAGGTCTTCGCATTGGCGTTGGTTTGGCATGGTTGGCGATCGTGGCGGCTGAAATGCTCTCCACAGGCGCAGGCGGAATCGGAGCATACATCTGGAATGAATACACCTCCATGCTCGATGACAGTATCAGCAAAATCATCTTGGCAGTATTTAGCGTTGGTTTAGTCGGTCTAGTCCTCGATCGGTTCGTCGGCTGGCTCGGTTCATTGGTTGTTGCTGAATAATTGCCGTTCGATCCCCCTAAATCCCCCTTGGTAAGGGGGACTTTGAAAAGACTACAAACAGAACTCCGGTTCCCCCTTTTTAAGGGGGCTAGGGGGATCGAGCATTCGCAACAAACACACCTCTCAAATAATCCCTAAACCCAAATCATTAAATCCCGGAACTAACTGCTATGACAATTTTGGTAGATGTCGATCATATCGATAAAATTTATCCCCTAAAAACAGGCGGCGAATATGTCGCCCTTCGCAATGTAGACCTAAAAATCAATCAAGGCGAATTCGTCTCATTGATTGGTCACTCCGGCTGTGGTAAATCCACATTGCTCAATATTATTGCGGGCTTTGAACAGGCCAGCATTGGCGGTGTCGTCCTCTCCGGGAAGCAAATCACCTCCCCCGGTCCCGATCGCATGATGGTGTTCCAAAACTATTCCCTCCTCCCCTGGCTCACCGTCCGCCAAAACATTGCCCTCGCCGTCGATAAGGTCATGACCGACCTGCCCGCCGCAGAGCGCAAAGACATTATTGAAAAGCATATTGATCTCGTTGGCCTGCGCGCCGCTGCAGATAAGCGTCCCGGCGCGCTGTCCGGTGGGATGAAACAGCGGACCGCGATCGCCCGCGCCCTCGCCATCCGTCCCAAAGTCTTACTTCTCGACGAACCCTTTGGAGCCTTGGATGCCCTGACCCGAGGCAACCTGCAAGAGCAACTCATGCAGATCTGCGAAGAATACAAAACCACCTGCGTCATGGTGACGCACGACGTGGACGAAGCCCTGCTGCTCAGCGATCGCGTCGTCATGCTGACCAACGGACCCGAAGCCCACATTGGCCGGATCCTCAACGTAGACTTCCCCCGCCCCCGCAAACGGATGGAAGTGGTCAACGACCCGACTTATTATCCAAACCGGGGAGAAATCATCAACTTCCTCAACCAACAAAAACGCGACAAACGCCGCAAAGCCCGTAAAGTCTCCGAAGAGAAAACCTCAATCCCCGCCGTCACAGCGGTCAAAACGGTGGAAAAATCCGTCGTCACCCTGGGCTACGTCCCCACTACAGACGCCGCACCGCTCGTTGTCGCCAAGGAAAAAGGCTTCTTTGCCAAACACGGCCTGACCCAAGTGGAACTCATTCCCGACTCAAGCTGGCAGACGATCGCCGACGGCCTCGCGAATCAACGCCTCGACTGCGCCCAGCTTCTGGCCGGAATGCCCCTCGCCATGAGCATCGGAGCCGATCGCAAACGCCCGACCCCGATCGTCACCGCCATGGTCCTCGCCCGCAACGGCAACGCCATCACCCTGAGCAAAAAACTCTACGACGACGGCGTCCGCAACCTGAAGGATCTGAAAAAAGCGATCGCCGCCACCCCCGACCAGCCCCACAGCTTTGGACTCGTGGACAGCGTTTCCATGGGAAGCCTGTTGACCCGCTACTGGCTGGCTTCCGGTGGCATCGACCCCGATCGGGATCTCTCCCTCTCGATCATGTCCTCCGCCGAAATGAAAAACCAAATCTCCAAGGGCTTCATCGACGGCTACCTTGCCTCCGAGCCTTGGAACAGCGCCGCCGTCAAAGATGAAACTGGATTTGTTGTCGCCACGGACCTAGAGATCTGGGACGGCCATCAAAACAAAGTCCTTGGCGTCCGCGAAGACTGGGCACAGGAAAATCCCAAAACCCACGTCGCCCTCGTCAAAGCCCTGATCGAAGCCTGCGAATATTGCGACGATCGACGCAACCGCGAAGAAATCATCAAAATGCTGGCTAAGCCTGAGTACTTGAATCTCCCTGCGGAGCAGCTTCGTCCTGGATTCATCGATCCGTTCCAGCGCAGCCTCGACCAGGCTCCAGAAATGCTGGTTCGCTTCAACCAGTACTACGTCGAACAGTCCACCTGCCCCCGCCGAGCCGAGGCCCTGTGGATCCTCACCCAAATGGCCCGCTGGAACATCACCCCGTTCCCGAAAAACTGGACGGAAGTGTTGGAGCGCGTCTACTGCCGTGACACCTACGGTCAAGCCGCCCGCGAACTGGGCTTGCCTGATAGCGTCGATGACCACGAATCGGTCAAACTATTCGACGGTCTGGTCTTCAACCCCGACGACCCCATGAGCTATCTCGCCTCCCTCAAGATCTCCCACGAAATCCGCGTTGAAGAAATCGTCTTTGAAGAAGCCCCCGCTCCTCGTTCCCTCCGATCGAAGTCCCTTGCCGCCTAAGCGCTAAACCTAAACCCCAATCTGTTATCCTCTCAATCCGTCATACTAACCATGCAAACCTTAACCAACCCGATCGCCGTGAACTCTAAAACAGGCGACCAACCCTTTCTCCTTATTGAAGAAGTCGGCAAAGTCTACCCCACCAAAAAAGGGGACTACACCGTCCTCGATGGCGTTAATCTCACGGTCAAAGAAGGCGAATTCGTCTGCGTCATCGGCCACTCCGGCTGCGGCAAATCGACCCTTTTAGACATGGTTTCGGGATTTAATACACCCACTAGCGGCAAAGTGTTGCTCAACGGGAAACCCATTACAAAGCCCGGTCCCGATCGTATGGTGGTCTTCCAAAACTACTGCCTCCTCCCTTGGAAAACCGTCTATGAAAACGTCAACCTAGCCGTCAGCGCCGTCTTCCCTGAAAAGAGCAAAGCCGAACGCGACGAAATCACCCGATCGAATCTCCACATGGTGGGACTCGACGAAGCCATGAACAAAAAGCCGGGTCAAATCTCCGGTGGGATGAAACAGCGAGTTTCGATCGCCCGCGCCCTGTCCATTCGCCCTGAAATCCTGATTCTAGACGAACCCTTTGGTGCCCTCGACGCCATCACTAAGGAAGAACTCCAAGAAGAACTGCTGGAGATCTGGGAAGAGCATCGCATCACCGTCATGATGATTACCCATGACATCGATGAAGCGCTGTTTCTCTGCGATCGGCTCGTCATGATGAGCAACGGACCCTCCGCAAAAATTGGCGAAATCTTGGAAATTCCCTTCGATCGGCCTCGGGTCCGAGAAGAGGTCATGGAAGACCCTCGCTATTTCAAACTGAGAAACCAAGCCCTCGACTTCCTCTACAATCGGTTTGCCCATCACGAAGACTAAATCTTCAGCGATACAAAAAACCTCTAGATTCTCTTTCAGAATCTAGAGGTTTTTTAATAGGCGGGTAAAAAACCCAAAATCACAAATTACTTGCGGCCTAGTAGTTCAAGATTGCTGGATGCCACGACGGGTAAATGGGCCGATAGATCAGGCTCATCGCCCCCAATATTAATCACCATACCTTCCCGCGCCAGACAAGCACCGGGATAAGCCGACTGGACTTTCATTTCCACCGACTCAAGGAAATCGTCCCCATGGTCTGGGTCATGGTGGAACATCACCGGATGCTTCACCTGAGCCGCTTCAGCTAAACGCAACGCCTCTTGCCAAGTGGAATGTCCCCAACCGCGTTTCGAGTATTTCTCATCGTGATACTCCTCATCGGTATAGCAAGCGTCATACACGAGTACGTCGGCATTACGGCAAAGGTAGACCAAATTCTCATCAAGGTGGTCCGCATAATGCTCCGTATCAGTCGCGTAGACTGCACTGTGGCCATTCCAACTGACGCGGTAGCCAAGGGCGGTATTGGGATGATTGAGGGCACCCATTTCGACCGTGACACCATTGCCCAGATCAATCACCTGCCCTGGCGCAACATCATGGAATTGCAAATCCGCCTGCATAATCTGCATGGGCACCGGGAAATTCGGATGCAGCATCTGATCGCTGAGGCGTTGACGCATGGTGGCCCCATTGGGTGCGACACCGCCGTAGATATGGAAGCGATTGGCTGGGACGAAGGCAGGCCGAAAGAACGGGAAGCCTTGAATGTGGTCCCAGTGGGAATGGCTAAAAAATAGGTGAGCCTCAATGGGCGTCTCCTTCAGAAGCTGCTGTCCGAAGACCCGCAGACCTGTTCCGCCGTCAAAAATGAGGCGCTTGCCAGCAACCCGCATTTCGACACAGGAGGTATTGCCTCCGTACCGAACGGTCGATGGCCCCGGGGTCGCTACGCTTCCGCGAACGCCCCAAAACTGAACTGCAAATTCTGTAGAGTGAACCATTTCCCGACTCTTAATCCGCTTAACGCAGCAATGATGAACACTTTGATTGGGCGCATGAGTATAGCTTCTTAGAAGAACACTCTGCCTCCGCCGTGAGAGGTGACTTGAGAGCAATTAAGGAATAGAGAGCTTGAGCAATCACTGCTTAGACCGTCTATTTCTACTGCTTATCCTACCCAGCGAAGGGATGATGCTCCCATTTTTACGCAAATCAATCCAAATCTTGAAAAATCTAGATGCACAGTAAGAACAAATGCGCCAAAAAGCAGCACAAGTCTTTAACTACTGTGCTGCTTTTTAGTCAGGATGTCTGTGATCTCAGTCTTGATGACGCAGACGGCTCTAATCCATTACTGAGCGGCTACTGAGCGGCCTTAATACATTTCTCGACTAGGGGTAGGACGGTTTCAACGTCTTTCCAACCGAGGACTTCGACGGCTTTCTTTTCCAAATTCTTGTAGGTTTTGAAAAATTCGGCGATTTCATCGAGGCGATGCTGAGGGATGTCTTTGAGGGACTTCACATGGGCATAGCGGGGGTCTTTGTCGGGGACGCAGAGGATTTTTTCATCCCGATCGCCCCCATCAATCATTTCCATCATGCCGATGGGCCGTGCGGCAATGACGCAGCCGGGGAACGTGGGTTCGTCCATGATGACCATGCCATCAAGGGGGTCGCCGTCATCAGCCAAGGTATTGGGGATGAAGCCATAGTCGTAGGGGTACATGACCGAGGAAGACAGGACGCGATCGAGGGCGAAGGCGTTGAGGTCCTTGTCAAATTCGTACTTATTTTTGCTTCCGGCTGCGATTTCGATCAGCACGTTGAGTAAGCCGGGTTTTGGCTGGGCGGGAATACGGGCGAGGTCTACCATGAGCTTCTCTGATATTTTACGGATCTTTTGAGTTACCGAATTCGATTGTAGGGGAAGTCTGAGTATATCTACTAAATTTTTGAGTGCCTAATTTTCAGGCCAGTCGTTCTCTACTGTCGTTCTTCTTTATTTACCGATTATGGTGCATCTAAGTACTTCATTTTGTGCTGCTTGTCTAGTGGGGACAATTTCTCTCCCGGTGTGGCTGACAGCACCCAATCCTTCTGAGGTGGGGGCAGATTTTGGCCCACTGGAAAAGTTGCTAAAGGCTGAGAAATGGGCAGCGGCGGCGGAAGAAACCCAGGATATGGTGTTCCAGATTTCACAAAAGAATTCCCATCCGACGATCGGCCAAGATATGCTCACGGCTCAGTCCGTGGAGAATTTTCCCTGCAAAGACATTAAATCATTAGATTCACTTTGGCGCAAGTATAGTCACAACAGATTTGGCTATCGATCGCAGCTTTTGGCGGTGAAGCGGCAGTCGATCGAGTTGAAGTATGAGACGTTGCGCGAGTCTCCGGAGGTTTGGGCGCAGCTTACGAATCAAGTGGGATGGCAGGCTTGGCAAGAGAACAGGGAAGATTCGCCGGAAGTCAAGCAGCCGACAGACCTGCCTGAGGGGAACTTTCCGCTGCCTGTCCGATCGACGGCAGACTTCGGAGATGCAGCGGTGGTGCGAGGGGAGGGGGCTGTTTTTGGGATGAGCTTTCTGGCGCGATCGAAACAGTGTGGTGTGGAGTAGTTGACTTTAGTTGGAGATCTGGAGTTAGAGCCTCCGCTGGATTTCGGTGATCTGCTCGATCGACAATCCGACGATCGTTGCCACTTGCTCTGAGGACATACCCGATCGAAGGAGGTTGGTGACGACTTGACTCATTTGAGCTTCGGCGCGATCGGCCCGTTGCTGTTGTTCTTCAGCCCGTTGCTGTTCTCGTTCCGCTCGTTGCTGTTCTCGTTCCGCCCGTTGCTGTTCTCGTCCCGCCCGGTGTCGTTCCTCTCTGGCGATCAATCTTTGTTGCTCAGCGAGCAGGGCTTGTTGCTGGGCGAGGCGATCGAGTTCGACAGAGGTAAGAAACTTGCGACCGTCGGGACGATAGATTTCCAGTTCGCCATTGAATTGGGCGAACCGGATTTGCAGGCGAGGGCTGACCCAGCCGTTCATGTCAGGGATGGCAAGGAGGCGATCGTCCGCCCGCATCCAACCTTTGAGTAATAACCTGTCTGGATCGAAACTGTAATATTCTTCAACTCCATGGGTTTCGTAGAATTTGCGCTTTTCTTCCATTTCAGGCGCGAAGTTGCTGGGCGACAGGATTTCAAAGGTGACTTGAGGGGCGATATTACCTTCTTTCCATTGTTGATAAGAACCCCGGTCGCCCTTGCCCGGACCAAACGCCACCATTGCATCCGGCGCTATTCGAGTTGTGTTATCGCCTTCGATCGGATACCACAACAAATCCCCCGCGACAAACACATGGGCCATCGCGGCAAACCAAATTTCCAAATTCTCTTTGATCATCACAATCAATTTGAACTGTTTGGTATTGTCTGACATGGGTTGCCCGTCTGAGTCTGGATAGTGAATTTCAATCTCAGGGCTGAGTCCCTGTTGGGTAGTGATGCTCATTGCACCGAGGCTCCGATCGAAAGAGTTCATTCATTCTAACGTAATGGGCAAGTCGATCGAAGTTTGAAGCAGCAATGGCGCAAGTTCCTGATGTTGAGCCTGAGGAGAACGATCGGCTTTAGGGGCGATGGATTATTGGGTCCGATTGCTGTATGACAACCCATCAGGCAACACGCCAGACCATAATAGTCCCATCATTTTGCCCATTGATGAGACAGGTTCCATCTTGCGTAAAGGCTATCGTCCCTGTGCCAGCCAGTGAACCGTATTGGGAAAAGGCTACTTCAGGGTCATCGACCCGGATAGTCCAAAGCTTGATTTGACCATCATTGCTAATACTGGCCAAGAGATTCGGTTGAGAACTAAACGTGACCGATCGAATCGCGGCTTCGTGTGCCTTGATAGAACTCAACAGATGTCCTGTCTGCAAATTCCAAATTTTTAGAGTGCAGTCACTTCCGCCGCTGGCGATCAGGGTCTCATCTGAATTAATAGTGACTGTATTAACCCATCCTTGATGATGATTGAGAACCTGAGCCTCAGCCCATCCGTCTAGGTTCCAAATGCGGATATTAGAATCGGCACTTCCGCTCACCATTCGCCGCCCATCACGGGTTACTGTGATTGAAAAAATAGTATCCGTATGTCCTTTCAGAGTACGTTTCAATTTCTCTTGAATAAAATCGCGGTGGTCATTTTTCCAGATCCGAATTGTTCGATCGCTACTTCCACTGAATACCAGCTTACCTTCATCCCCAAAAGTTAGACATTGAACAAGGCCATCATGACTACGGTAAGATGGCGATTTTGTAAATATGCCAATTCTTTGACGAGTATCAAGATTCCAAATTGTAATATCTTGTTCACAGGCCCCCAACAGTATCTTACCATCGGGACTGATGGCGATCGACTGTACCGTTTGAGTCAGATAAAAGCGGTGAATAACCTCTCCACTGGACAAATCCCAAAGTGAGATCGTCTCATCATCACTTCCAGTTGCAATCCAAATTCCGTTTGGATGAACAGCAATTATATTAATAGCTTTGCCATGATGACGAAGCGTATGAATACAGTCACCAACTTTATATTTCTCTGGAATATTTGAACTAGCTTTGAGCTGTTCTTGACGTTGTATTTCTGATTTCAATCGCTGTAATTCTGGTTCAACATCCCATTTCAGAAATTTAACAAGTCGATCGTCCTCACCTAATGTCAGCTCCAACAATGCCATTGTGTAAGCTTGTTGGTAATCATAATCTTCATCTATTCTTTCAGCCATTCGATCGAATGCTTGATAGGATGTTTCCTGAGGTCCAGAATCTAGCATTTTAGCGAGACCGTAGACGCCTAACCCAACGATTCCTCCAGCAATCCCAAAGCTTCCGATGCCTAATTTGACGGCACCAAAACTTCCCGCAGCACCGACACCCCCAAAGGTGGAAGCTACTCCCATCCCACCGATGGCACCTACTCCTAAAGCTCCGATCGCGACCTTATCGCCTTGGATCACTCCCGCTATTGCACCATAGGTTGCAGCCCCTACGATCGCACCTGCACCCACCATTGGCAACATCCCGACACTCACGCCCCCAAAACCACCGACTAACCCAACTTTACCGACGTTGGAAGCTAGAAAACCGCCCGTGACCGCACCATTGAACAGGCATACGGATCCTACTGTACTTTTATAGGGCATGACGTGGCTCTTGTGTCTCTTGAACAAATAAATGATTTTTTCACCCTGGAAATAATTATTGCATACCTTGCTCATTCATACGAGGCAAGGTGATTGCTCTTCTCCCAAGGATTCAGAATAAATAAAAAATCACTCCAGCTTTAGGAGAAGAAGTAAACGTTAGAGAGAATTTCAGGTTCCCCCAGAATTGGGGGCTAGGGGGCCTGATGTACAGCAATGACTCATTGATTCAGCATTAGTAACTAATTTCCAACGTCACCGTAGCCTCGATCGTCTGCTCACCGCCCATAACCGGACTGGGAGCATCTGCGATTTTGGCCGATCGTTGCATCAGAGCACTCTCATTCATTTCCAGCGGACGAGGACGGGGAACGGCATTGTTCACCTGAATTCCAATGATGTCTTTCTGGGTAAAGTTCAGCGCTTCTAAAACCGCACTGGCCTGAGCTTGAGCCTCCTTCGTTGCCCGCTTCAGGGATACCTTTTGAGCGGCTGCGATCGCCTCATCCGTCGCCACAAAACTAATGCCATCAATGCGACTGGCACCGGATTTAACCGCTTGGTCAATGATCTCCCCAGCAGCATTGTTACTGGTCCGAAACACAACCATGTTAGAGCCGCTGTAGCCCGTCAAAACCTGTTTGTTATTTTCGTAGCTGTAGGTGGGATTGAGATTGATGCCTGTGGTTTCGAGTTTTTCCACATTGCGGGATTTGAGGAAGGCGACGACGGCATTCGATCGTTTGGCGATCGCACTTTGGACTTCGCTCGCTGTTTTGCCCTGAGCTTCGACCCCGAGACGCACCACGGCGATCGTCGTGGGAATCGCTTCAGTGCCTCGTCCGGAGACCGTCAGGGTGCGAAGGCGATTGCTAGACGTTGAGACAGATTGGGCTTGGGCGGAGTCGGGCGTGAAGATTACTGGGAACGCAGCAGCGATCGTGAGGGTAGTGAGGAAAAGAGCGATCGTGCGTTTAGGATTTAATTTAGATGGCATGAGTGTAGGTTTTGCGATAAAGAATTGAACGGGATGTCATTACTGTGCCATTAGTTCGCAACGATGAGGGGTCAGGTTGCAATTTTTGATACAGCTTTGATGAGGATCTGGCGAGACTCTGTTCAGATCTTGACATCGGAACTTGTGGCGGGCAACGATCGTCATTCAATACAGTCTAAAATGATAGTCCCCCTGCATGAGGCTTGTTGCGTAATGAAATTCCAAAAACGTCAGATTTTAGTTGCGATGAGTTTGTTGCTACTGAGCAACTTAGGCGTTTCTCCAGCCTTTGCCGATGGTGGACTGTTCAATAGTCCCGTCGATAAACTGCCCTCGGCCTCCCGCACCACGCTCCGATCGGGTGCCACCCTAGTCACAGGCGAAAAAGGTCGCTACGTAGCCCAGGTGTTAGTCACGGGCAACATGGACACCGCTTGGGATGTGTTGACGGACTACGATAATTTCGCAAAGTTTCTACCCAACGTAGAAAGCAACAAAATCCTCGAATTCCGCAAAGATTCAAAGATCATGGAGCAAGTGAGTTTTCAACAAGTCTTTCTGTTTACCATCAAATCCCGAGTCAAGTTAGCGATTACTGAATCCAATCGTCGTCGCGTTGATTTTAAATTGCAAGACAGTGATCAATTGGTCAGCATGACGGGCTATTGGCAATTGGAACCGATCGCCGCCTACGACGGAGCAAAACCAACCCAAGTCTTGATTACGCAAGTCGTCGAAGCCCAGCCCAAATCTGGAACCCCCAAGGACACCTTCTACGACATCTTCAAAAACACCTTGTCAAAAACCATGACAGCAGTTGGACGTGAGATGACCTCAAGAGAAAGTAAGAAAAGCTAACAGAAATTTCGTAGGGACATGGCTTGCCGTGTCCTAATAAACCCTAGAGTCCAAGATACTGTCGAATCATCTGACGAATTGTGCTGCAATCTTGAAAGGCTTGAGTAGCTAGAGCTTGAGTTGAAGACACTCCAGGGTAGCGAAATTCAACCGCATAGGTAGTCAGAATATCCAGGTTAGGCAGTAACGTTGCCCAACTTGGAACAATCGGCAACATTAAATTCAATAGTACAGTTAGATCATGAGTTCTATTAAAAGCGATATTTTCCTCTTGAAGGCAGGCTTTCAGGTACTTTTCAACACACTGCTGACTGTGAAAACAAACTCCGTCATAGTTTAGAGTTTGATTAGAAGATGGCTGAACTTGAAGTTCACGATCGGCAGTCGCAAAGTCAGCTTCCGCCTTAGTAACCCACTCTTGTGTGATTGGTCTCATAAAGAATCTGTCCTTTCTGAATAATGTCTTGAATGAAAAAATCACCCATCTCCAAACGTTGCTGAATCTGTTCAGACGTTCGAGTCATCAAATCCAGAGGAAAGGTCGCTTTAACCTGTCTCCGAATTTCAATCGCCTTGTAAACGGGTAAATCATCAAACGGTAAGATGACTAATAAATCGACATCAGAGTTCTCAGTTGGCTGACCATAAGCATAAGAACCAAAAAGAATGATTCGGTCGGGTTGAAATTTCTCAACAATTTTCTGACTAAATTCTTGAATCTCTTCAAATGGAATCATCCTGAACCTCTTACACAATGGTTATAGAACGGTCTATTAAATATACTTCAACCAGGTATTGTGAGTTGAGATCATTCACAAGCCTCTACGTCAAACCTCTGCCCGATCGATAATCCCTCCACCCAGCAGCACCTCCCCGTCGTACCAAACTGCCGCCTGACCCGGCGTAATACTCAACTGCGGCTCATCAAACACGATCTTCACGGCATCATCGCTCACTGGCACGATCGTGGCAGGCGAGGGCAACGATCGGTAGCGAATTTGGACTTCGGCTTTGATGGGCGCAGTGATGGGTGCGACCGAAACCCAGTTCACCCGCGATACAGAACATTCGGTTTGATAGGCTTCATCTTTAACCCCGACAATCACGCGATTCATTACTGCATCCAGGCCAATCACGTAGAGCGGCTCACTATAAGCAATGCCCAACCCTTTGCGTTGGCCAATGGTGTAGTGATGAATTCCGGAATGCTGGCCAAGCACTTCACCCGATCGCAGCACAATATCGCCATCTGTTCCCGTAATGTATTTATCTAAAAACGCCTGCATCGAACCATTCGCTTCCACCAAACACAAATCCATACTTTCCGGCTTATCCGCCGTTTGCAGATCAAACTGCGCCGCAATCTTTCGAGTTTCGGTTTTTTGCGTTTCACCCAAGGGGAAAATCACATGGGCCAAATCGTCTTGGCTCAAATCATAGAGAAAATAGGTTTGGTCTTTGTTGCGATCGAACGCTCTCAGCAAGAGCCACCGATCGATCGACTCATCATAACGAACCCGCGCATAGTGGCCCGTCGCGATCAAATCAATCCCCAACTCCTGCTGCGCATAATCGATCATCGGACGAAATTTCACCGCCTTATTGCAGTTTGAGCAAGGCAATGGCGTGATGCCCTCGCGGTAGCCGTCCACCAAATAATTAATGATGTACTTCTCAAAGGACACCCGACTATCCACCACATGATGCGGCACGCCCATTTGCTCACAAAGCTGCGCTGCATCCACCATGCCTTCCGAGCAACATTGGCCCTTCCCCTTCATCAACCACAGCGTCAACCCTTCCACGGCATAGCCCTGATCTTGCAAAATCGCAGCAGTAGTAGAACTATCGACTCCACCCGAGAGTCCGACAACGACCTTTTTCATGACGCAAA